>NZ_JADCLG010000028.1:0-27499 GCF_014982425.1 Enterobacter cloacae complex sp. I1M
GGGAGAGGGTGAAAACCGCATCGAGCAGTTTGTAGGCCGGGTAAGGCAACGCCGCCACCCGGCAAAACAAGCTACGCCAGATCCGCCCCGTTACTCGCAATCACCTTCTTATACCACCAGAACGATTTCTTGCGCTTGCGGTCCAGCGTGCCGTTCCCGGCGTCGTCGCGGTCGACGTAGACAAACCCGTAGCGCTTACTCATCTCCCCGGTTGAGGCCGAGACCAGGTCAATGCAGCCCCAGGTGGTGTAGCCCATCAGCGGGACGCCGTCCTCAATCGCGTCACCCATCGCACGGATATGCTCGCGCAGGTAGCTGATGCGGTAGTCGTCGTTGATCTCGCCGTTTTCATCAATGACGTCCTTCGCCCCGAGGCCGTTTTCCACCAGGAACAGCGGCTTCTGGTAGCGGTCATACATCATGTTCATGGTGATGCGCAGCCCGAGCGGGTCGATGCCCCAGCCCCACTCGCTCACCTGAATATGCGGGTTGCGCAGGGACTTCACGATGTTCGCCGCGCTGGTGTTGCCCGCGTTCATATCCGCCGACGCGCAGCGCGAGGCGTAATAACTGAACGAGACAAAGTCGACGGTGTTTTTCAGCAGGTCGTCGTCGCCGGGGTCTTTCACAATCACCACCCCTTTCTCGCGGAACACGCGGGCGGAGTAGGCCGGATAGCTGCCGCGCGCCTGCACGTCGATAAAGAACAGGTTCTCGCGATCTTTCTCCAGTGCCATCCACACGTCTTCCGGCTTGCAGGAGTAGGGGTAGAAGTTACCGCCCGCCAGCATGCAGCCGACCTGGTTTTCCGGGTTCACCTCGTGGGCGATTTTGGTCGCCAGCGCGCTCGCCACCAGCTCGTGGTGCGCGGCCTGGTATTTCACCTGGTCTTCGTTTTCCCCTTCCTCAAACACCAGCCCCGCGCCGGAGAACGGGCTGTGCAGCATAATGTTGATTTCGTTGAAGGTCAGCCAGTATTTCACCAGCCCGTTAAACGCCTCGAAGCAGGTGCGGGCGTAGCGGGCGAAGAAATCCACCATCTTACGGTTGCGCCAGGAGCCGTACTCCGTCACCAGGTGCATCGGCACGTCGAAATGGCAGAGCGTCACCAGCGGCTCGATGTTGTACTTTTTGCACTCCTCGAACACCGCGCGGTAGAAGGCAATGCCCTCCTGATTTGGCAACGGTTCGTCGCCATTCGGGTAGAGGCGGCTCCAGGCAATCGAGGTGCGGAACACCGTAAAGCCCATCTCCGCCATCAGGGCAATGTCTTCTTTGTAACGATGGTAAAAATCAATCGCCTCGTGGCTCGGGTAAAATTCGTCGTCACGCAACGAAAACCGTTTTTCCTTGCCGACTTTTACCGCCAGACGGTTTGCGCCGTGGGGGATCATATCGACCGTCGTCAGTCCTTTGCCGCCTTCACGGTAAGCCCCTTCACTCTGGTTAGCGGCAAGCGCGCCGCCCCATAAAAATCCTTGTGGAAAAACAGACATTCTTACCTCGCTTTCAGTTTATGCTTCTGCTGCTTTGTTCTGTACCGGTGCGGTTTGCAGGGCGCGTGCTTTTTCGGCTTCGTCTTCTACCGGGATATCTTCAAACCCTAACAGCAGGGTCAGCACGAACGACAGCACCACCGCCAGACCCATCACGCCAAACACCCAGACGATGGTCATCGGGTTGGCCGGGTCGAAGAACTGCACGCTGGTGAACAGCCCCGGCGCCGCCATGGAGTGGCTGGCAAGACCGGCCATGCCCGCTACCGCGCCGCAGATAAAGCCGCTGATCAGGCTCGCAATCAGCGGACGCTTCAGGCGTACCGCCACGCCGTACAGCGCCGGTTCAGAGATCCCCGCCATGATGGCGGAGGCCGCAGCCGCCAGCGCCGTCTGGCGCAGCTCCGGGTTTTTGGTTTTCCACGCCACCGCCAGCGATGAACCGCCGAGCGACAGGTTAGCGCCGATTTCCGACGGCATCACCATCCCTTCTTTGCCCGTTTCGGCAATGGTCTGGATGATGGTCGGCGTAAACACGCGGTGCATCCCGGTCATTACCAGCAGCGGCCACAGCGCGCCCATAATGGCAACGGAGAGCCAGCCCAGATAGCCGTGAATGGTGTAGACCAGCGCGGAGATGGCGCTACCGATCCAGATCCCGAGCGGGCCAATCAGCACGATGGCGAGCGGGGCGGCAATCAGCACGATCAGCATCGGCTTGAGGAAGTTTTTGGTCACCGCCGGGGTGATGCGATCCACCCAGCGTTCGATATACGACAGGCACCAGGTCATCACCAGGGCCGGGATAACGGTATAGGTGTATTTCACCGCCGTCACCGGAATTAAGGCAAATTCTACATGCTCGCCCTGCGCCGCTTTCGCCATCAGCTCGATAAAACTCGGGTGAACCAGTACGCCCGCAATGGCTATCGCCAGGGACATGTTGGTTTTGAACTTCACCGCTGCGGAAGCCGCCACCATCAGCGGCAGGAAGAAGAACGCGCCGTCGCCGATAACGGTCAGGATCGTCAGCGTCGGGTCACCTTTGCCCAGCACGCCGGTCATCTCAAGGATCATCGCCAGCAGCTTGACCATCGACCCGCCGATGATCGCCGGGATCAGCGGAGACATGGTGCCGATCAGCGCGTCGAGGATCCCGGCGCCAATCCGGCGCAGCGTAAGCTTCTGTGGACCTTCCGCTACGGCAGGTTGCAGGTTGGCGGGCAGCAGGCTCACCACTTCACGGTATGCCTGGGACACGGTGTTGCCGATGATCACCTGGCACTGATTGTCGTTGCGCACCACGCCGAGCACGCCGCTGATGCTTTTCAGACGCGCGGCGTCGGTAAGGCTTTCGTCTTTCAGAACGAAGCGCAGGCGCGTCATGCAGTGGGTGACGGCGACGATGTTCTCTTTACCGCCCAGCGCGCTAACCACGTCATTTGCCAGCGCAGCGTAATTTTTTGCCATCGGATGTGATCCTGTTATCGTTGTGAGAAGTGTAGGAAACCGGTTTCACATAATCATCATGAGTTTCTTTTAATGAAACAAGACCACTTTTTATGCATTTTTTCGTTTCGTGATGACGATCACTCGTGGCCGTAAAAAGCGTGATAACGCCGCTGCGACAATTTTTCTGCGGTGAAGTACACTGCGGCTCATCAGATTTGAATGGAATAACACTATGACCACGATGCTGGAAGTGGCGAAGCGGGCAGGCGTGTCGAAAGCGACGGTCTCCCGGGTGCTGTCGGGGAACGGTTACGTCAGCCAGGAGACGAAAGACCGCGTGTTTCAGGCCATCGAAGAGAGCGGGTATCGCCCCAATCTGCTGGCGCGAAACCTGGCGACCAAACGCACCCAGACCCTGGGGCTGGTGGTGACAAACACCCTGTACCATGGGGTCTACTTTAGCGAGCTGCTGTTTAACGCCGCGCGGATGACGGAAGAGAAGGGGCGTCAGCTGATCCTGGCGGACGGCAAGCACAGCGCCGAAGAGGAGCGCGAGGCGATCCAGTACCTGCTCGACATGCGCTGCGACGCGGTGATCATCTACCCGCGTTTTCTGAGCGTGGAAGCGCTGGACGAAATTATTGAGAAATGCGAGCAGCCGATTATGGTGCTCAACCGCCGTTTGCGGAAAAACAGCAGCCACAGCGTCTGGTCCGATCATAAAGCGTCGTGTCAGGACGCAGTATCGCAGTTGATCGCGAAAGGCCACCGGGAGATTGCGTTTATCACCGGTTCGCTGGATTCCCCCACCGGGGTGGAGCGTCTTTCCGGCTACAAGGACGCGCTGGCGCAACACGGCATTGCCCTGCGTGACGCGCTGATCGCCGAAGGGAAGTGGAGCCCGGCCAGCGGCGCGGCGGCGGTCTCTCAGCTGCTCACCCGCGGCGAAACGTTTACCGCCCTGGTGGCGAGTAACGACGATATGGCGATTGGCGCCATCAGGCAGTTGCACGAGAGCGGCGTCGCCACGCCGGGCGCGGTGTCCGTCATCGGCTTTGACGACGTGGCAATCGCGCCCTATATCGTGCCGTCCCTCTCCAGCGTGCGTATTCCGGTAACGGAGATGATCCAGGAGACCATCAGCCGCCTGATCTTCATGCTCGACGGCGGTGAGTTTAAGCCTCAGCAAACTTTTTCCGGCGAGCTTATCCTGCGCGGCTCCGTCATTGACGGCCCGCATCGCTGACGTCGACATCTGTCATCGTCACAAATGACGATGACAGATCCTCTTCTTTTTTATTTATCTTCAAAATCAATGCATTAAATATTGGCACGGTTTATGAATAGCTTCGCGCATAACAGTTATGCCGGAGAAGCAGATGAACCGTTTTATTATGGCCGATGCCAGCAAATGCATTGGTTGCCGTACCTGTGAAGTGGCGTGCGTGGTGTCCCATCAGGCGGAGCAGGATTGCGCCTCCCTGACCCCCGACACCTTCCTGCCGCGCATCCACGTCATTAAAGGCGTGAATATTTCCACCGCCGCTATCTGTCGCCAGTGCGAAGACGCGCCGTGCGCCAACGTCTGTCCGAACGGGGCGATTAAGCGCGAGAAAGGCTTCGTGCATGTGATGCAGGAGCGCTGCATCGGGTGCAAAACCTGTGTGGTGGCGTGTCCGTATGGCGCGATGGAGGTGGTCGTTCGCCCGGTGGTGCGCAACAGTGGTATCGGGCTCAGCGTGCGCGCGGAGAAAGCCGAAGCCAATAAATGTGACCTCTGCTACCACCGCGACGCCGGTCCGGCGTGTATGGAAGCCTGTCCGACGCATGCGCTGGTCTGCGTCGATCGCGACAAGCTCGAACAGATGAGTGCCGAAAAACGCCGCCGTGCGGCGTTCGACACCTCGTCATCGCTGCTGTTTTAAGCTGCAATGCGCGTTAACGGCGTACAGCTTCGGGTGCGCGGCAAGGTGCAGGGGGTAGGATTTCGTCCCTTCGTCTGGCAGCTTGCACACCAGCTGGGGCTGGCGGGCGACGTGTGCAACGACGGAGAGGGTGTCCTGGTGCGTCTCGCGGGTAGTGGGGGTGACTTTACCGCGAGACTGCGCCAGGACTGCCCACCGCTGGCGCGCATCGACCGCGTTGAAACGCAGCCGTACAGATGGAATACGCTGCCGGACGAGTTTGTCATCCGCCACAGCGAGAGCGGGGCGATGGACACGCAAATCGTCCCGGATGCCGCCACCTGTCCCGCGTGCCTGGCGGAGATGCGTGATCCGCGCGAGCGCCGTTATCGCTACCCGTTTATCAACTGCACCCACTGCGGACCGCGGTTTACCATTATCCGCGCCATGCCCTATGACCGCCCGGCCACGTCAATGGCGCCTTTCCCGCTCTGTGTGCCCTGTGAAACGGAGTACCGCAACCCGGCTGACCGGCGTTTTCACGCTCAGCCGGTGGCCTGCCCGGACTGCGGGCCGCAGCTGGAGTGGCAAGCCGGGGATGCTGCCACCACCCGCGAATCGGCGTTAAGCGCGGCGGTGGAGAGATTGAAAAACGGCGGGATTGTGGCGGTCAAAGGGCTGGGCGGATTTCACCTGGTCTGCGACGCGCTTAACCCACAGGCGATTCGGAAATTGCGGGCACGCAAGCAGCGCCCGACCAAGCCGCTGGCGGTGATGATCCCGCATGCGAACGATCTGCCGGAGGCCATCCAGACGCTGTTAGGTTCACCCGCTGCGCCGATTGTGCTGACGCCAAAAGCCTGCCTTCCTGCGTTTCCTGAGGAGATTGCGCCGGGGCTGAATACAATTGGCGTGATGCTACCTGCGAACCCGCTCCAGCATTTGCTGATGTTGGACTGCCAGCGCCCGCTGGTGATGACCTCCGGCAACCTCAGCGGCCATCCACCCGCCATAAGCAACCAGCAGGCGCTGGAAGAACTCAGTGACATCGCTGACGGCTTCCTGCTGCACAACCGTGATATTCTTCAACGGATGGATGATTCAGTAATGGATCGGGACGGTGCGATGCTGCGTCGCGCACGCGGTTTTGTGCCGGATGCCATCACATTGCCCGCCGGATTCCGCGACATCTCGCCCATGTTATGCACCGGCGCGGAGATGAAAAATACCTTCTGCCTGGTACGTGGCAACCAGGCGGTGCTGAGCCAGCATTTTGGCGATCTGAGCGACGAGGGCGTAGAGGCGCAGTGGCGCAGTGCGCTCTCGACGATGCAGGACATCTACGCCTTTCAGCCTGAGCGCGTGGTGTGCGATGCCCATCCGGGATATCACGCCCGACAGTGGGCCCGGGCGCAGGCGCTGCCCGTTGAGACCGTGCTGCATCATCATGCGCATGCGGCAGCGTGTCTGGCGGAGAACGGCTGGCCGCTCGACGGCGGGGATGTTATTGCCCTGACGCTGGATGGGATCGGCATGGGTGAGAACGGCGCGCTGTGGGGCGGCGAGTGCCTGCGGGTGAACTATCGCGACTGCGAATGGCTGGACGGTCTGCCAGCCGTTGCGCTGCCGGGGGGCGATCTGGCGGCAAAACAGCCGTGGCGCAATTTGCTCGCCCACTGTCTGGCGTTCGTACCTGACTGGCAGCAGTACCCGGAAACAGAGGCGGTACAGCGTCAAAACTGGCCGCTGCTGGCAACGGCAGTGTCGCGCGGTATCAATGCGCCGCGGGCCTCCTCCTGTGGTCGTCTGTTTGACGCCGTGGCCTGTGCGCTGGGCATTGAAACGCAACGCTATGAGGGCGAAGCCGCGTGCCGGCTGGAGGCGCTGGCTGAACGCTGTGCAGGGGTTGATCATCCGGTGACGCTCAAGACGGATAACCTTGCGCTGTTCTGGCAGCAGTGGCTGGCCTGGCGGGCGGAGCCCGGCGAGCGCGCCTGGGCCTTTCATGATGCGCTGGCAAAAGGGCTGAGCGAACTGGCGGCAACGCATGCCCGCCGACGGTCGCTCTCTACGGTGTGCTTCAGCGGAGGTGTCCTTCACAACCGCCTGCTACGCGCGCGCCTTCGTCATTACCTTTCTGATTTCACGCTTCTTTTTCCTTCGCGCCTGCCCGCAGGCGACGGAGCGATCTCCTTCGGGCAGGCGGTGGTTGCTGCCGCCCGATCATGTTCACAAAGGATTTAAAATGTTACGACTTTTACGCAATGAACCTCGTGCAGCGTGCCTGCTGCTGGCTCTGGTGATGGCTAACCTGCTGGCCTGGGGGCTGGCGTGGCACACCTTTAGCGGCAGTACGGCGCTGATGGCGGCCAGCCTGCTGGCCTGGTGTTACGGACTGCGTCATGCGGTGGATGCCGACCATATCGCCGCGATTGATACCGTGACGCGTAAGATGATGCAGCAGGGCAAGCGCCCGTCCGGCGTGGGCGCATGGTTTTCCCTCGGACACTCCACCATCGTGGTGCTGGCCTCCATTGCCATCGCCGCCACCGCCACGGCGTTTCAGAAAAATATGGAATGGTTCCACGAAACCGGCAGCCTGATTGGCACCGCCGTCTCCGCCACCTTCCTGCTGGCGATGGCGCTGGTGAATATGGTGATCCTGCGCGGCGTCTGGCGCAGTTTTCAGGCACTGAAACACGGCAGGCCCGTGCAGGGCGACATCACGCTGCCTGCCCAGGGTGGCGTCATGAACTGGCTGTTCGGCAAAACCTTCCGCCTCGTCAATAAAAGCTGGCAGATGTATCTGGTGGGCTTCCTGTTTGGCCTCGGCTTTGACACGGCCACCGAAATCGGCGTACTGGGGATCTCCGCCGCCAGCGCCTCCAGCGGGATGTCGGTGTGGTCGATCATGATCTTCCCGGCGCTCTTCGCCAGCGGCATGGCGCTGGTGGATACGCTCGATAACCTGCTGATGGTGGGTGCCTACGGCTGGGCATTCAACAAGCCGCAGCGCAAGCTGTACTACAATATGACCATCACCGGCACTTCGGTGGTGGTGGCGCTGTTTATCGGCGGGCTGGAAGCGCTGGGTCTGCTGATGGACAAGTTCGCCCTCAGCGGCGGCGTGTGGGATATGATTGGCGCGGTGAACGATAACCTGGGCGACGCCGGGTTTGTGGTGGTCGGGCTGTTTGTCGCCTGCTGGCTGATCTCAATGGCAAACTACCGCTGGCGCGGTTATGACGCGCTGGTGGTGCGGTCCTGAACCACGCAGCCCTGTTTTGCCCGGCGGCGCTACGCTTGCGCGGGCCTACAAGGTTTGCCGTTATGGTGTTAAGTAGGCCGGGTAAGCGGAGCGCCACCCGGCATGACGAGGGTTAAGCAGGTAACGATTTCAGCAGCGCGAAGGCCTCCTTCATTCTGTCTTCGCTGACCACAAAGGCGCGCATCTGACCGACAGTATCGGTGCCGCGCGCCACCATGCCCTGAGGCGAAAGGACAATCTCCCAGTTCAGATCCTGACGCTGCGTTTCACCTGCGAGATGCAGCGGTAGTTCCGGCGTTTTTACCTTCACCAGCATGGCGGGTAATTTCACCGGGGCGTTGCCGCCGAGCAGGTTTTTCGCCAGGAACATGGCGCTTAACTGAATCGGTTGCAGGAACGGCAGCACCTGGCCGTTAATTTCCGCGCAGTCGCCCAGGGCATAAATGTCCGGCTGGGTGGTTTGCAGGTAGCTGTCTACCTTCACGCCGCGATTGATCTCTGCGCCTGCGCGGTGCGCCAGCGCGGTTTCCGGGCGCAGCCCCGTCGCCGCAATAACCACATCCACTTCCACCCTGCGGGTGCGGTCGAGCGTCGCACAAATGCCGGTTTCGGTTTTGCTCAGGCTCTGCAACTGCGATTTCAGCAGCAGATGCACGCCCATGTCGGTCAGACGATGCTGTAAGCGACTGCTTACTTCTGCCGGCATCAGCGCTGACAGAATGCTGGCCGCGTGGTCAACCAGGGTGACGGATTTTCCTGCCCGGCAGAAGTCCATCGCCAGCTCGGTGCCAATCAGCCCGCCGCCGACAATCATCACCCGCATGGCGTCGCGTAACAGGGTCTCGCTGGCCTGATACTCCTGCTGACTGTTGAGCGTGACCATCAACTCGCGGCCCTCAACCGGCGGCACAAACGCCGATGCCCCCGTCGCCAGCACCAGCTTGTCGTACTGCCAGGTTTTATCTTTCGCGTTCACCACGTGGGCGTCGGCGTCGATATCGGTGACCCAGGTGTACGGAAACAGACGCAGATTAAATTGTTCTGCAAACTCCCCCGCCGTCTGGCGGGTGAGATCGTCGGCGCGCTGATTTTGGCTAATGACGTGGCTTAAATCAGGCTTGTTGTACTCATCCATGCTGTCGGCGGCGATCACCGTCAACGGCACGTTAGCATCCTGTTTGCGGATATTTTTCACCAGCTGGCGGGCGGCAAAGCCCGAGCCGATAATGACGATGCCGTGGCTCATTTTGCCTCCGTTGCCAGTTCATCAAAGACGTCTTTTCCGAGGGAACATTCCGGGCAGAGGAAGTTGTCCGGCACCTCGCTCCACGGTGTACCCGGCGCGACATCCTGCAACGGCTCGCCCAGCTCAGGATCGTAAATCCACTGGCAGACGCTGCACTGCATGCAGGGGCCGAGGTCGGCAGCGGCAGGAGCGGCTTCTGCTACGGCTTCCGGCGCAGCAGCCGCGGCGGGTGCGGTTTCCGGCAGCGGCGCAAGCGCCCACTGGCGGGCAATGTCGCGACCGTGCTGGCGACAGATTTCCAGCGCGTCGAGATCCGGACGCCATTTCGCCTTCAGGCTCAGGGACATCTCAAAACCGGCATCCTGTAAACGGGTGGAGAGACGGTCTACCGCGCCGCCGCTCCAGCCGTGTGAACCAAAGGCGCTGGCGCGTTTGTTACGGAAGCGCAGGCCGGTCATCTCTTCCACCAGTCCGGCAATTTTCGGCATCATCACGTTATTCATGGTGGAGGTACCCACCAGCACGCCTTTGGAGCGGAAGACGTTGGTCAATACCTCATTCTTATCGCTGCGCGCCACGTTGAAGATTTTCACTGCCACGTTCGGGTCCACTTCGTTGATGCCCTGGGCAATGGCGTCCGCCATCATGCGGGTGTTGTTGGACATGGTGTCGTAGAAGATGGTAATGCGGTCTTCCTGATAGTCCGCCGCCCACTTCAGGTACAGCTCGACGATCTGGGTAGGATTTTCACGCCATACCACGCCGTGGGAGGTGGCAATCATATCCACCGGCAGGTTGAAGCCGAGGATCTCGGTGATTTTTGGCGTGACCAGACGGCTGAACGGCGTCAGGATGTTGGCGTAGTAGCGCTGGCACTGTTCGAACAGCTCGGTCTGATCCACTTCGTCGTTGAACAGACGTTCGTCGCAGTAGTGCTGGCCGAAGGCGTCGTTGCTGAACAGCACCGCGTCACCGGTCATGTAGGTCATCATGCTGTCCGGCCAGTGCAGCATTGGGGTTTCCACGAAGATCAGCTGTTTGCCGTTGCCGATATCCAGCGTGTCGCCGGTTTTTACAGTGTGGAAGTTCCACTCTGGATGGTGGTGGTGGCCGTTGATGGAGTCAATGGCATTGGTGGTGCAGTAGATCGGGGTATCCGGAATGTGGGACATCAGCTCGGTCAGCGCCCCGGCGTGATCCTCTTCCGCGTGGTTGATGATGATGTAGTCGATGTCATTCAAATCGATTTCGCTGCGCAGGTTCTGCACGAACTCGCGGCTGAATTTGTGATCGACGGTATCGATCAGGACGTTTTTACCTTCGCGAATGAGGTAGCTGTTGTAGCTGCTGCCGCGCAGCGTTTTGTATTCCGTCCCGTGAAAATCACGTACTTCCCAGTCACGTTGACCCACCCAATGAATGTTATTTTTAACCAGAATAGACATAGCAACCTCAACTTAATACGGCGTTTTCAAATAAGATGACTGTCATATATCAAGTTGCGTGCCAACTTTTTAACTTATTGAAAATAATGGATTTATATTTTGATGCTCCCAAATGGGTAGTCATTTTGACTATCTTAAAAATTGTCAATATGACACTATGTATTGTCAAAATGACAGTGAGGCAGAGATGAGCTTTTCCGTAGATGTGCTGGCGAAGATCGCCATAGAACTGCAAACCGGTATTGGTCATCAGGACCGCTTTCAACGGCTGATCTCCACGTTGCGTCACGTGCTGGATTGCGATGCCTCGGCGCTGCTGCGTTACGAAGGGCGGCAGTTTATTCCGCTGGCTATCGACGGTCTGGCGAAGGACGTACTCGGGCGGCGCTTTACCCTGGAGGGCCACCCGCGTCTGGAAACCATCGCCCGTGCGGGTGACGTGGTGCGTTTCCCGGCAGACAGCGATCTGCCCGATCCGTACGACGGCCTGATCCCCGGCCAGGAGAGCCTGAAGGTTCACGCCTGTATCGGCCTGCCGCTGTTTGCCGGGCAGAACCTGATTGGCGCGTTAACCCTCGATGGCATGTCGCCGGATCAGTTCGATACCTTCAGCGACGAAGAGCTACGGCTGATTGCCGCGCTGGCGGCCGGGGCGCTGAACAACGCCCTGCTGATAGAACAGCTGGAGAGCCAGAATATTCTTCCGGGTAGCCCGACGGCGTTTGAGCAGGTGGCGCACACCGAAATGATTGGCCTTTCGCCGGGCATGGCGCAGCTTAAAAAAGAGATTGAGATTGTCGCCGCGTCTGATTTGAACGTGCTGATCTTCGGGGAGACCGGCACCGGTAAAGAGCTGGTGGCGAAAGCGATCCACGAAGCCTCGCCCCGTGCGGTGAACCCGCTGGTGTATCTCAACTGCGCGGCGCTGCCGGAAAGCGTGGCGGAAAGCGAGCTGTTCGGACACGTCAAAGGGGCCTTTACCGGGGCGATCAGCAACCGCAGCGGCAAGTTCGAAATGGCTGATAACGGCACGCTGTTCCTCGATGAAATTGGCGAACTCTCCCTTTCGCTCCAGGCCAAACTGCTGCGGGTGTTGCAGTATGGCGATATTCAACGCGTGGGTGACGATCGCAGCTTACGCGTGGATGTGCGCGTGCTGGCGGCGACGAACCGCGATCTGCGCGAAGAGGTGCTGGCGGGCAATTTCCGCGCCGATCTGTTCCACCGTCTGAGCGTGTTCCCGCTCACGGTGCCGCCGCTGCGCGAGCGGGGCGATGATGTGGTGCTGCTGGCGGGCTTTTTCTGCGAACAGTGTCGGCTCAAAATGGGGCTTTCCCGCGTGGTGCTAAGCCCCGGCGCGAGGACGCACCTGCTGAGCTACGGCTGGCCGGGTAACGTGCGTGAACTGGAACATGCGATTCACCGCGCGGTGGTGCTGGCGCGGGCTACGCGTTCGGGGGATGAAGTGGTTATTCATGCGCGCCATTTCGCGCTGCATGAGGAAACGACGCCGTCCGTGAAGCCAGTGATACCTGAGAGCGTGAACGAAAACCTGCGCGAGGCGACGGATGCGTTCCAGCGTCAGATGATCACCCGCGCCCTGGAGCAGAATAACCGCAGCTGGGCGGCATGCGCGCGGGCGCTGGAGATGGACGTCGCCAACCTTCACAGGCTGGCGAAACGTCTGGGGCTTAAGGGTTAAATAATCCCCGCCTGGTAGAAGTCTTGCAGGTTGATCGCGCCGCACAGCCTGCCGTGCTCGTCCACCACCGGCGCAGCGGTGATTTTGCGCTTCATCAGCACCTCTTTGGCTTCAATGGCGCGGCTGTCGGCATTCAGCGTCAGCCCGCCCCGGGTCATTGCTTCGGATACCCGCGCCTCCAGCTTGCCGCCGCCCACCAGCCAGCGGCGCAGGTCGCCGTCGGTGAAGACGCCCTTCACCTGGCGGTCGTTGTCGCATACCGCAACCAGCCCCAGCCCGGTGCGGCTCAGCTCCAGCATGGCGTCCATCACGCTGGTGTCGAGTTTGACCTGAGGAATGGCATCGTCCGTGCGCATCAGATGGTGAACCTTGTTGAGCAGACGTGCCCCAAGCGCGCCAGCAGGATGGGAACGGGCGAAATCTTCCTCATTAAAACCGCGCGCCTGCATCACCGCCATCGCCAGCGCGTCGCCCATCATCAGCGTGTTGACGGTGCTGGAGGTCGGTGCCAGGTGCATCGGGCAGGCTTCGCGCTCAACGGAAATATCCAGCGTTGCTTTCGCGGCCAGCGCCAGCGGCGAACGGGATTTACCGGTCATCGCTAACAGGGCTACCGATTTTTCTTGCAGGCGAGGGATGATGAGATCCAGCTCTTTGGCTGAACCGGAGTAGGAGATAAACAGCATCACGTCGCGGCTTTCGATCATCCCCAGATCGCCGTGCAGCGCTTCGGCAGGATGCACGAAGAACGCCGGAGTGCCGGTGCTGGCAAGCGTCGCGGCAATCTTCTTGCCGATATGACCGGATTTACCGATACCCGCCACGATCACTTTGCCCTCGCAGTGGATAATGGTGTTGGCTGCACGAACAAAATCCTCACCCAGACGCTCCGGCAGGCGGCTGGCTTCCTGTAGCTCCAGCAGCAGAGTCTGGCGGCCTGCGTTTAACAGAAAATCACTCATTTTTCTCTCCGGTTACGATCACGTCGATGCCCTTCGCTTCCAGCGCTTTTTTAAATGCCGGATCGATACCTGCGTCGGTAATCAGCTTATCGACGCTTTCAAGGCTACAGACAATGTTGGGGCTTTTACGGCCAAACTTCGACGAGTCCGCCATCAAAATCACTTCCCGCGCGGCGTTGCACATCGCTTTGCTGACGCTGAACACCTCGTTGAAGGTGGTCACGCCCGCGTTGAGGTCGATGCCGTCCGTGCCCATAAACAGCTTATCGAAGCTGAAGTGGTCGAAGGCATTCTCCGCCAGCTGCCCGTGAAACGACGCGGATTTTTTACGGAAGGTGCCACCGGGCATCAGGATGGTCTGCTCGCTGTCGAACTCTGACAGGGCATTGACGATGTGCAGGCTGTTGGTCATCACGGTGATGTTATTAAAGCGGCTGAGCAGCGGGATCATCTGTAGGACGGTACTGCCAGCGTCGAGGATGATGGAATCGCCGTCCTGGATAAATTTGACCGCAGCTTCGGCAATCAGCGCTTTCTGGTGCGTATTAATCAGCGTCTTGTGATCGATAGGCGGGTCGGCTTCGTCTTTATTGAGCACCACGCCGCCGTAGGTACGAATGACGGCGCCGGAGTTTTCGAGCAACACCAGGTCCTTGCGTATTGTCGTGCCGGTGGTGTCAAAGTAGTGGGCCAGATCCTCTACCGAGCACTTTCCCTGCTTTTGCAGATGCTCAAGTATGGCCGCCTGCCGCTGACGTGGTTTCATAGGCGCTTCGTTCCTTACGTTGCGAAATGATAATTCCGCAAGTTTATAACTTTCACAACGAAATTATCCATGTTTCAGATTAAGCGCTAATGATAGTGCATTCTGACAGAGTGAATCATGGGGGAAGATCACATCAGGTTGTAATTCATGCAGCAAAATGCCGTTGATCGCCTGGATTTTCACCGGACGGGCAAAGACGGTCATGCCGCGCATGATGAGGGAATCGCAGACCTTATTGTTTTCATCCAGCGCAACAGCGACGACAACCCGCGGTTTGAAGCGTCCGCCGGAACGCCCGACGCCCACACGGCCTTTCTGGCACAGGGCGTCAAACGCGCGGTTAAACTGATGGATTTGCCAGCCGCCAAACGCCATCTGGCAGATCCAGGCGAGGGCGGCGACGGTGATTAATGCGGTTACCATATCGGCTCCTTAATTGCCGGGTGGCGGCTGCGCCTTACCCGGCCTACGGGGGTTGTAGCCCCGGTAAGTGCAGCGCCACCGGGGATTAAACTCAGAACATCACCTGCCCACCGGTGACGTTAATCGACTGCCCGGTGCAGTACGAGGCTTTCGGGCTGGCGTAAAACAGCAGCATGTTCAGCACGTCCTGATAATCACACCCGCGCTTGAGCGGCACTTTGTCGATGTAGTACTGCTCCACTTCTTCAGCTTTGATGCCGAGCTTGGAGGCGTACTGCGGCAGCAGGGACTGGAACATCGGCGATTTCAACAGGTTACCCAGCATCAGCGAGTGAACGGTGATGCCGTATTCGGCCAGATCCAGCGCCAGAGACTGCGTCAGCCCCACGCCGCCAAACTTCGCCGCGCTGTAGCCGGAGTTGTGCTTGCTGCCCACTTTCCCGGATTTCGAGTTGATCTGAATGATGCGCCCCTGAATACCATCGCGGATCATCAGCCGGGAAAACTCACGGGCGCAGAGGAAATAGCCCACCAGATTCACCTGCAACGAGCGGTCAAAATCCCCCAGTTCGAAATCGCTGATAAAGGCCGCTTTCGCGATCCCCGCGCTGTAGACCAGCAGGTCGATACGCCCAAATATCTCGTCCACGCCGCGGGCCAGCGCCATCACGCTCTGCTCGCTGGTGGCGTCGGCACCAAATCCGTACGCCATCCCTTCGCCAAACTCGGTGTTGATGGCGTCCGCCACGCGGGCGGCTTTTTCACTCTGAATGTCCACAACCGCCACGCGGTAACCCTCTGCGGCAAGCCCACGGCAGAGGAACTCGCCTAAGGTTTGTCCCCCACCAATGACAACGGCAACCTGACTCATGTGTTTCTCCTTAATTACGCAACAAATTTTAACGTACAGCCTGGTGTGACAGCCTGCGGAACCGGCCCCTCAACGTGAACCGTGCCGGGATACTCCGCCTGCGGTTGCCCGTCAAAACGCAGGGTGATGTGCCCCAGCTCGCGCAGGTTTTGTTCAGCGACGTCGCCGACGGCGGTCACGGCATAGCGCACCTCGCCCAGCTCAAGCTGGCTCCCGGCCTTCAGCTCGCCGTTTAGCTCGCCGTGGCAGTGGATAAAGCAAAACTCTTCGATATCCGCAGGCGCCCCTTCGCGGAAGGTGATCAGCATCTGGTCGCTCAGCGCATCGGCCGCGCTCTGGCCGATGCGGGTAATGGTGGTCTGGTAAATCACGGTCATGGCAGGAACCTCTTATTGATAAATAAAGCCGGAGACAAACCAGGCAATCAGCACCGTGGGCGCGCCCGTCAGGAAGCGGCTCACCAGCACGGAGGGGACGCCCACGCGCACGGTGTCCTGACGTGCTTCGGCCAACGACAGCCCGACGGGGATGAAGTCGCACGCCGCCTGAGCGTTAATGGCGAAAAGGGCTGGCAGAGCGAGGTGCGGGGGAATGTTGCCCAGACCAATCTGTACGCCAATCAGCACGCCGATGACTTGGGCAATCACCGCGCCCGGGCCGAGAAACGGCGACAGCAGCGGGAAGGAGCAGATCAGCGCCAGCGTCACCAGGCCGAGCGGGTGGCTGGCGAGCGGGGCGAGGCCGTGGGCAATCCAGTCGCCGAGGCCGGAGGCCATGATGATACCGATCAGCGCCGAGACGAACGCCATAAACGGCAGAATGGTTTTCAGCACCGTGTCGATGGTGTCGCGCCCGGACTGGAACAGCACCGCCACGGCGGACCCCATCCCCATCCCGACCTTCGCCAGCAGGCCATCGCTCTGCTCGGTGATTTTTTTGCTGGTGTCGTACTCGCGCGGGGCCGCTTTTTGCGGCGCGGATGTGCCATTCACCAGCGTGATGTTGTCCTCCTTCACCCCAGAGACATAAATATCCTCAAGGATGTACTGCGCCAGCGGGCCGGATTTCCCGGTGGAGTGAATATTTACCGTCGGAATGCGGCGCTTCGGATAGATGCCGCAGCGCAGCGTGCCGCCGCAGTCGATCACCGCCACGCCGATTTCCGCTTCCGGCGGTTCGCCTTCCTTGAAGCCGTCGACCGCTTCCCAGCCCGTCAGCTCGTGCAGCCTGTCGACGATCGCCGGGCGCGTGCCCGCGGTGATGTACACAATCTTTTTGCCTTCGGTGGCGTCGAACTCCAGCGGGCCGCCCCAGCCGCCCGTGCCTTTCTCAATGCGGATCCGGTTCATGCTGTAGCTCCTGAAAGATGGACTTTCTGTTCAAGCTGGATGCCCATTTTTTTCTCAAAAATGGCGGTGGTGAGATCCGTCACCCAGCCGCGGAAGAAGTTGGTGACCAGACCGACCAGCAGGTAGCTCACCGCCAGCGGGCCGAGCGGCAGGCCAAGCGTGGTAAGGCCGCTGGCGATCCCGAGATAAACGAACAGCTCGCCGGGGTTGATGTGCGGGAACAGGCCGTTCATGGAATGGCAGCTGTAGGAGGCGGCGGCGTAATAGCTCGGCTTGTACTTCTCTGGCATAAAGCGGCCGAGGCTTAAGGTCATCGGGTTGCAGAACACAAAGGTGCCGATGAAGGGCAGGATCAGGTAGCGGGACAGCGGGTTTCCGGCGCAGCGCTGGGCGAAGCGTTCAATACGCTGCTGGCCGATAAAGTTAATCAGCGCGTTCATGATTACCAGCAGGCTGATCAGCAGGGGCAGGATCCCGGTCACCATGCCGGTGAATACCTCGCCGCCTTTTTGAAAAAGCCCGATGAACCACTCGGCGCCGTGGGTGATGGTTTCTATCATTCTTCTCTCCTGTAGGGCGTTTGTTTTTGTCTGTTCGGGGCTAATAATAATCAAATTGAAAGCTTTTAAAGTGTTAATTAGATCTCACAATGAAAGAAAAATGGATTAATTTGAAAGATAATTGGTGGGGCGAATGATTTTCGATGGAAAAAAGCGCGGATTTGCGTTGGGGAGGTGTGTACCGCTTCCTTGAGGTGTTGCGGATGCTTTACCATACTGGGTTCTTACCGAACTCGTTAAATGGATGCCACATGTTCAAGCGTCGTTATGCAGCGCTGTTACCTGCGCTTATTCTCCTGTCCGCCTGTAGTAGCAAACCCAGGACTGAAGCTGTTCAACAAACGGCGGGCGCGCCTTCCGGCGGGTTCCTGCTTGAGCCGCAGCACAATATGATGCAGATGGGCGGCGACTTCGCGAATAACCCTGCGGCCGAACAGTTCATCGATAAAATGGTGAGCAAGCACGGTTTTGATCGCCAGCAGCTGCATGCCATTTTGTCTCAGGCGAAGCGTCTGGACTACGTGCTGCGCCTGATGGACAGGCAGGCGCCGACGGCCCAGGTGCCGACCGGGCCAAACGGGGCGTGGCTGCGCTATCGCAAACAGTTTATTACCCCGGACAACGTGCAAAATGGCGTGGTGTTCTGGAATCAGTATGAAGACGCCCTGAATCGTGCGTGGCAGGTCTATGGCGTGCCGCCGGAGATCATCGTCGGTATTATTGGGGTCGAGACTCGCTGGGGACGCATTATGGGTAAAACCCGCATCCTCGATGCGCTGGCGACGCTCTCCTTCAACTACCCGCGCCGCGCCGAGTATTTCTCCTCTGAACTG
Organism: Enterobacter cloacae complex sp. I1M; assembly: GCF_014982425.1. Lineage (NCBI taxonomy): Bacteria > Pseudomonadati > Pseudomonadota > Gammaproteobacteria > Enterobacterales > Enterobacteriaceae > Enterobacter > Enterobacter cloacae complex sp. I1M. The sequence continues at coordinate 18,278 of NZ_JADCLG010000028.1, forward strand.
GAAACCTTCCTGCTGATGGCGCGAGACGAACAGGACGATCCGTTAGATCTGAAAGGGTCGTTCGCCGGTGCGATGGGCTACGGCCAGTTTATGCCGTCCTCCTATAAGCAGTACGCGGTAGATTTTAACGGGGATGGTCACATCAACCTGTGGGATCCCGAAGACGCCATTGGCAGCGTGGCCAACTACTTCAAAGCGCACGGCTGGACGCCGGGCGGCCAGGTGGCGGTGCAGGCGAACGGTGAGGCGTTTGGTCTGGAAAACGGATTTAAAACCAAATACAGCGTTGCGCAGCTTGCAGCGGCAGGCTTAACGCCGTCGCAGCCGCTGGGCAATGTTGACCAGGTGAGCCTGCTGCGCCTGGATGTCGGAACCGGTTATCAGTACTGGTTCGGACTGCCGAACTTCTACACCATTACCCGCTACAACCACAGCACGCACTATGCGATGGCGGTGTGGCAGCTGGGGCTGGCGGTGTCTCAGGCGCGTGTGCCGGCAGCGTCACCGTTTAGCCAGTAAGTTACCCCGACGGGTAGGCCGGGTAAGGCAACGCCGCCACCCGGCATGGCTGCCCGCACGGTGCGGCCTGATGCCCTCACCCTGACCCTCTCTCACGGGAGAGGGAAGTTTGCAGAAACATTTCGCCACATTCCCATTTCACTCCCGCCGTTTACATCTTAATCGTCTTTCATTATTGTTATGTTATAACATAATTTTGAATTGAGATGTCCATGTCCCTGTTTTCTCTCTCATCCCCGGTTCGTCTGCTGCTGGCGCTGATGCTCATTCTGTTTCTCGGCCTGGCCGTGCGCTGGGCGGTGGCGTTGCCATGATCGTGATGAACGACCTGGTGGCGGGTTACGATCGCCAGCCCGTTACGCGCGCACTGTCCGGCGTGATTGAACGCGGGAGCATGACCGCCATCGTCGGGGCCAACGGCTGCGGCAAATCCACGCTGCTGAAAACGCTCGCTGGCTTTCTTCCGCCCGTCAGCGGTACGTTTCGCTGGCAGGGGAGACGTCCGGTGGTGGGCTGGCTGGCGCAGCGTCACGCGCTGGAGGCGCAATTTCCTCTGACCGTGCAGGACGTGGTGAGCATGGGCTGCTGGCCAGAAATCTCGCTATTTGCCGGTTTTCGTCGGGATACCCGCATGCGCATTGCCGGCGCGCTTGAGCGCGTGGGGCTGGCGTCCATGGCGTTATCCACCATCGATGAACTCTCCGGCGGGCAATTCCAGCGCATGCTGTTTGCCCGCGTTTTAGTGCAGCAGGCACCGCTGGTGATGCTGGACGAACCCTTCACCGGCGTTGATGAAGCGACCTGCAACGTGCTGATGGATCTGATGCTGGAGATGTATATGCAGGGGCAGACCCTGCTGGCGGTTCTGCATGACAGCGAGCGCGTAGCACGTCACTTCCCGCAGACGTTACGTCTGGACGCTGATATTCCCCAATGGAAAACCGAGCGGGTGAGGGTGGCATGATCTGGCATACATTCTTCCAGCCGTTTATTGAGTACGGCTTTATGCGCCGTGCGCTGGTGGTTTGCCTGGCGCTCTCCGTCAGCACCACGGCGCTGGGCGTATTCCTTCAGCTGCGTCGGATGAGCCTGATGGGGGACGCCCTTTCTCATGCCATTTTGCCGGGTGTCGCGGTGGGCTATCTGCTCAGCGGTATGTCGCTTCTGGCAATGACTGTCGGCGGGTTTATTGCCGGTATCGCCGTTGCGCTGGTGGCCGGGCTGGTCAGCCGCCGCACGCCCCTTAAAGAGGATGCCAGCTTCGCGGGGTTTTACCTGGGTTCCCTGGCGCTGGGCGTCACGCTGGTGTCGCTGCGCGGTTCAAATGTCGATCTGCTTCATCTTCTGTTTGGCTCCATTCTCGCCGTGGATAGCGCGTCAGCCCTGTTCGTGACGGGCGTTTGCATGTTCACGCTCCTCACGCTGGCGATGTTTTATCGTGGGCTGGTCAGCGAAGCGTTCGATACCGCGTGGTTGCAGGTGAACGCGCGCTGGCTGCCCGGGATGTTACACGGTCTGTTTCTGGCGCTGCTGGTGCTCAACCTGGTGGCCGGTTTTCAGGTGCTCGGCACGTTGATGGCCGTCGGGCTGATGATGTTACCCGCCGTGGCGGCACGCTGCTGGGTGCGCACCCTGCCAGGGTTACTTCTGATGGCGGGTATCAGCGGTATTTTTTGCGCGTGGCTGGGCTTAAGCCTTTCCTGGGCAGTGAGTCTGCCCGCCGGGCCCTCCATTGTGCTGACCGCCAGCGCATTGTTCTTTATTTCCGTTTTATTTGGCACGCGCAGCAGGCTGGCGGATAGCCTGCGGGCGCTTTTTTAACGCAAGGGGAAACGATGAAACGTACAGGGTTAGCCGTGGCGCTCGCGCTCGGCATGATGACGCACGGCGTAATGGCGAAAACGCTTAATGTGGTGACCAGCTTTTCCATCCTGGGAGACATCACGCAGCAGGTTGGCGGCGATCGTGTGAAGGTGACGACGCTGGTGGGGCCGGACGGTGATCCCCATACTTTCGAACCCTCGCCCAAAGACAGCGCGGCGCTGAGTAAAGCCGACGTGGTGGTAGTCAATGGGCTGGGGCTGGAGGGCTGGCTCGATCGTCTGGTGAAAGCCTCCGGATTCAAAGGCCAGCTGGTGGTTGCTTCGGACGGCGTGAAAACGCACACGCTGGAAGAGGACGGTAAAACCGTGACCGATCCGCACGCGTGGAACAGCGCGGCGAACGGCGCGCTGTATGCGCAAAATATTCTATCTGGGCTGGTGAAGGCCGATCCTGAAGATACGGCGGCGCTTGAAGCTACCGGTAAACCCTATATTGCGCAGCTCTCTCAGCTGGACGGTTGGGCTAAAAAGCGTTTCAGCGACATCCCACAGGCGAAGCGCAAAGTGCTGACCAGCCACGACGCCTTCGGCTATTTCAGCCGCGCCTACGGCGTGACGTTTATGGCGCCGCAGGGGCTGTCGTCTGAGAGTGAAGCCAGCGCGGCGCAGGTAGCGGAGATCATCAATCAGATTAAAGCTGACGGTGTGAAAACCTGGTTTATGGAAAACCAGCTTGATCCGCGCCTGGTGAAGCAGATTGCGACCGCCACGGGCGCCCAGCCGGGCGGTGAACTTTACCCGGAAGCGCTGTCCGCGAAGGGCGGCGTGGCGGACACCTACGTCAAGGCGTTTCGCCACAATGTGGATACCCTCGCTAACAGCATGAAATAAGCGTCTCTCTGGCCGATGCGCCCGCATCGGCTTTTTTCTGAAGCCCCCTCGTAAAACCCGACGCGCATCCCCATATTTGATGAGAAAGTGCTATCTTGTGCTGCATGTTTTTCTAAGGCCTGGAGCGAGAATGACTGACCATGAATTGATGCAGCTAAGCGAAGTGGTGGGGCTGGCGCTGAAACAGCGCGGCGCGACTCTTACGACCGCAGAATCCTGCACCGGCGGCTGGGTGGCGAAAGCAATTACCGATATTGCTGGCAGTTCCGCCTGGTTTGAACGCGGCTTTGTGACCTACAGTAACGAGGCTAAAGCGCAGATGATTGGCGTGCGTGAAGCCACGCTTGAGCAGCATGGCGCGGTCAGCGAGCCGGTGGTGATCGAAATGGCGATTGGCGCGCTGAAAGAGGCGCGCGCAGATTACGCTATCTCCATCAGCGGTATCGCGGGGCCGGACGGCGGCAGCGACGTGAAGCCTGTCGGCACCGTCTGGTTTGGCTTTGCCACCTCAAAAGGTGAAGGGATCACCCGCCGGGAATGCTTCAGCGGCGATCGCGAAAGCGTGCGTCGTCAGGCAACGGAATACGCGTTAAAAACGCTCTGGCAACAATTTCTACAAAATACTTGATACTGTATGACTATACAGTATAATTGCCTCAACAGAACAGAAGTCCATGGTGAAGCGCAGTTGCTTCTCCCGGCATGACAGGAGTAATAATGGCTATCGACGAAAACAAACAGAAAGCGTTGGCGGCAGCACTGGGCCAGATCGAAAAGCAATTCGGTAAAGGCTCCATCATGCGCCTGGGTGAAGACCGTTCCATGGATGTGGAAACTATCTCCACTGGTTCGCTTTCTCTTGATATCGCACTGGGCGCTGGCGGTTTGCCGATGGGCCGTATCGTAGAAATCTACGGTCCGGAATCCTCGGGTAAAACCACCCTGACGTTGCAGGTTGTTGCGGCGGCACAGCGCGAAGGTAAAACCTGTGCGTTTATCGATGCCGAGCACGCGCTGGACCCGGTCTATGCCCGTAAACTGGGCGTTGATATCGACAACCTGCTGTGCTCACAGCCGGACACCGGCGAGCAGGCCCTGGAAATTTGTGACGCGCTGGCGCGCTCAGGTGCGGTTGACGTGATCATCGTCGACTCCGTTGCGGCGCTGACGCCAAAAGCGGAAATTGAAGGTGAAATCGGTGACTCTCACATGGGCCTCGCGGCACGTATGATGAGCCAGGCGATGCGTAAGCTGGCGGGTAACCTGAAGCAGTCCAATACGCTGCTGATCTTCATCAACCAGATCCGTATGAAAATTGGTGTAATGTTCGGTAACCCGGAAACCACCACCGGCGGTAACGCTCTGAAATTCTACGCTTCTGTCCGTCTGGATATCCGCCGTATCGGCGCGGTGAAAGAGGGGGATAACGTCGTCGGTAGCGAAACCCGCGTGAAGGTTGTGAAGAACAAAATCGCAGCACCGTTCAAACAGGCTGAATTCCAGATCCTCTACGGCGAAGGTATCAACTTCCTCGGCGAGCTGGTTGACCTGGGCGTGAAAGAGAAGCTGATTGAAAAAGCGGGCGCATGGTACAGCTACAACGGTGACAAGATTGGTCAGGGTAAAGCGAATGCTATCTCCTGGCTGAAAGAGAACCCGGCGGCGGCGAAAGAGATTGAGAAAAAGGTGCGTGAACTCCTGCTGAGCAACCAGGACTCTAAACCTGATTTCGTGGTCGACGGCGCGGATGCTGAAGAAACCAACGAAGACTTTTAATCCTCTCGGATAAAAATGAAGGGCTGCTGATGCGGCCCTTTTTGCATTTCTGAATCGACAGGTTTTTTATGAGTGAACCGACATCACGCCGACCAGCCTACTCACGCTTGCTGGATCGGGCCGTGCGTATTCTTGCCGTGCGTGACCATAGTGAACAGGAGCTGCGGCGGAAACTGTCAGCGCCCGTCATGAGCAAAAACGGTCCGGAAGACATTGATGCCACCGCGGAAGATTATGACCGCGTGGTCGCCTGGTGCTACGAGCATCACTATCTGGATGACGGCCGTTTTGCCGCTCGCTTTCTTGCCAGCCGTGGTCGTAAAGGCTATGGGCCAGCGCGTATCCGCCAGGAGCTGAACCAGAAAGGTGTAGCCCGTGAATCGATTGAAAAAGCCATGCGCGAAAGTGAAATCGACTGGTGCGAACTGGCGCGTGAGCAGGCGGTACGAAAGTACGGTGAGCCGCTGCCGCGTGAATTTTCAGAAAAAGTTAAAATCCAGCGCTTTTTGCTCTACCGCGGCTTCCTGATGGAAGATATTCAGGATATCTGGCGTAATTTTACCGATTGAACGCATGCGGGATTTTACTTCCCACTAAAGAAAACTTATCTTATTCCCACTTTTTCCAGTAGCTGGTCCGTCCAACTGTTTACAGATACAGATCTGCTGCGACATTTCGTTAGCTTGATTTCAGGATAATTATGAGCAAGAGCACCGCTGAGATCCGTCAGGCGTTTCTCGATTTTTTCCATAGTAAGGGACACCAGGTTGTTGCCAGCAGCTCCCTGGTACCGAACAATGACCCGACTCTGCTGTTTACCAACGCCGGGATGAACCAGTTCAAGGATGTGTTCCTTGGTCTCGACAAGCGTAATTATTCCCGCGCCACAACCTCACAGCGTTGCGTGCGTGCGGGCGGTAAACACAACGATCTGGAAAACGTCGGTTACACCGCGCGCCACCACACTTTCTTCGAAATGCTGGGTAACTTCAGCTTCGGCGACTACTTCAAACACGACGCCATTCAATATGCGTGGGAACTGCTGACCGGTGAAAACTGGTTTAATCTGCCGAAAGAGCGTCTGTGGGTGACCGTGTATGAGACCGATGACGAAGCGTTCGACATCTGGGAAAAAGAAGTGGGTATCCCTCGCGAACGTATCATCCGTATCGGTGACAACAAAGGCGCGCCTTACGCGTCTGATAACTTCTGGCAGATGGGTGACACCGGCCCTTGCGGTCCGTGCACCGAGATCTTCTACGATCATGGTGACCACATCTGGGGCGGCCCTCCGGGAAGCGCGGAAGAAGATGGCGATCGCTACATTGAGATCTGGAACATTGTCTTCATGCAGTTCAACCGTCAGGCCGACGGCACCATGGAGCCGCTGCCAAAACCGTCCGTAGATACCGGTATGGGTCTTGAGCGTATCGCGGCCGTTCTGCAACACGTTAACTCCAACTATGAGATTGACCTGTTCAGCACCCTGATCAAAGCCGTTGCCGAAGTGACGGGCGCAACCGATCTGAACAACAAATCACTGCGCGTTATCGCAGACCATATTCGTTCCTGTGCGTTCCTGATTGCTGACGGCGTTATCCCGTCGAATGAAAACCGTGGCTATGTGCTGCGTCGTATCATTCGTCGTGCGATCCGTCATGGCAACATGCTGGGCGCGAAGGACACCTTCTTCTATAAACTCGTTGGGCCACTGATTGGCGTGATGGGCTCTGCCGGTGACGAGCTGAAACGCCAGCAGGCGCAGGTTGAACAGGTTCTGAAAACCGAAGAAGAGCAGTTTGCCCGTACGCTGGAGCGCGGACTGGCGCTGCTGGACGACGAGCTGGCGAAACTCAAGGGCGACACGCTGGATGGCGAAACCGCTTTCCGCCTGTACGACACCTACGGCTTCCCGGTTGACCTGACGGCGGACGTTTGCCGCGAGCGCAACATCAAAGTTGACGAAGCAGGCTTTGAAGCCGCAATGGAAGAGCAGCGTCGTCGTGCGCGTGAATCCAGCGGTTTTGGCGCGGACTACAACGCGATGATCCGCGTTGATAGCGCGTCTGAATTTAAAGGCTACGAAGAGCTGGCTCTGACCAGCAACGTGACCGCGCTGTTTGTTGACGGTAAAGCCGTAGACAGCATTAGCGCAGGTCAGGACGCGGTTGTTATCCTGGATAAAACACCTTTCTATGCGGAATCCGGCGGCCAGGTTGGCGATAAAGGCGAACTGAAAGGCAATGGCTTCAGCTTCAGCGTAAGCGATACCCAGAAATACGGTCAGGCAATTGGTCACCAGGGCAAACTGGTTTCCGGTTCTCTGAAAGTGGGCGAGGGCGTTCAGGCCAACGTTGACGAAGCTCGCCGCGCGCGCATCCGTCTGAACCACTCGGCAACCCACCTGATGCACGCAGCCCTGCGCGAAGTGCTGGGTACGCACGTTGCACAGAAAGGTTCTCTGGTTAACGACAAAGTGCTGCGTTTCGACTTCTCGCATTTTGAAGCGATGAAGCCGTCTGAAATTCGTGCGGTGGAAGACCTGGTGAATGCCCAGATCCGCCGCAACCTGCCAATCGAAACCCACATCATGGATCTTGAGGCAGCGAAGAAGAAAGGTGCGATGGCGCTGTTTGGCGAGAAATATGACGACCGCGTTCGCGTGCTGAGCATGGGCGACTTCTCTACCGAACTGTGTGGCGGTACTCACGCATCCCGCACCGGTGACATCGGCTTGTTCCGCATCGTTTCCGAGTCGGGTACGGCGGCAGGCGTGCGTCGTATTGAGGCGGTGACCGGGGAAGGTGCAATTGCCAGCCTGCATGCGCAGAGCGACCAGCTGCACGAGATCGCGCAGCTGCTGAAAGGCGATAGCCAGAACCTGGGCGAGAAAGTGCGTGTCGCGCTGGATCGTACCCGTCAGCTGGAAAAAGAACTCCAGCAGCTGAAAGAACAGGCTGCGGCGCAGGAGAGCGCAAACCTCTCCAGCAAAGCGGTAGACATTAAGGGCGTCAAACTGCTGGTCAGCGACCTGGCGGGCGTTGAGCCTAAGATGCTGCGTACCATGGTCGACGATCTGAAGAACCAGCTTGGTTCGACGATTATCGTGCTGGCAACGGTCGCAGAGGGTAAGGTTTCTCTGATTGCGGGCGTCTCTAAGGATGTGACGGATCGTGTCAAAGCAGGGGAACTGATTGGCATGGTCGCCCAGCAGGTGGGTGGCAAAGGTGGCGGTCGTCCGGACATGGCGCAAGCCGGTGGTACGGATGCGGCGGCACTTCCCGCGGCATTAGCCAGCGTTGAAAGCTGGGTAAGCGCGAAACTGTAATAACTACAAAGCACAAGCAGACGCCATAGCGGTAACGTTATGGCGTCTTGCTCACTGCGCTATCGATAACGATAAAGTCAGGTTGAGTTTGTGTATATCGGCTAAACTTACGTTTAACAGAATGTGATGCCGTGACTGCTTACACTTTACGTGTTTGTCATCGCTTACTTTTTGGCGTTATATGATGGATAATGCCGGGATACAAGAGACCCGACTCTTTTAATCTTTCAAGGAGCAAAGAATGCTGATTCTGACTCGTCGAGTTGGTGAGACCCTCATGATTGGGGATGAGGTCACCGTGACAGTTTTAGGGGTAAAGGGTAACCAGGTACGTATTGGTGTTAACGCTCCTAAAGAAGTATCTGTCCACCGTGAAGAGATCTACCAGCGTATCCAGGCTGAAAAATCCCAGCAGTCCAGTTACTGATATTGTCGCGTCTCGCTGTCGGGCGAGACGCAACCCTCCTGTTATTTTTCCTGCATAAAGTTACCGTTCTATTTCAAACGCTTCGTTTTTGACCACTCTCATAATCTTATCTCATCCAAAAGACGCGCTTCTCTCAACACAATTCTGTGAAGATGCCTGCAAAATCCGCTTATAAAACACTCTCTTTGCGGCTTTTACATGCGAATTGGGTGCGAATTGTGCAAACGAAAAAAGCATGTGGAAAATTGTTTGACTTATAAGTCCCAGAAAGTAATATATGCGCCACGCAGCGACGAGAAGCTCTTAACGAGTTGCTCGAAGCACTCGAAAGAGGCGTTGTGTGGTGAGGTGGCCGAGAGGCTGAAGGCGCTCCCCTGCTAAGGGAGTATGCGGTCAAAAGCTGCATCCGGGGTTCGAATCCCCGCCTCACCGCCATTTTGCATCCGTAGCTCAGCTGG
>NZ_JADCLG010000029.1:0-28352 GCF_014982425.1 Enterobacter cloacae complex sp. I1M
CCCCTCACCCTAACCCTCTCCCCGGAGGGGCGAGGGGATTGCTCAGTGCTCGCATTAATTTGTGGGGAACCCTCAGCCCACAGGGAGAGGGAGAATCTCATTTCGCAATTCCTGCGCTTTAACTTCTCGTTTCTTGATACTTACCCTGATAACTATTATTGTGACCGCGTGTGACGAGAGGTTTCCCCATGAGTGAAGAAGAACTGTTTAGCCGCAGGCCGATGGGCATGCGGATGGCGATGATCGTGCGCCAGTGGCGTGCCGTCATTGACGACGCCATTCTCGATACCGGGTTAACCCAGTCGAGCTGGACGGTGATGATGCAGCTGCATCAGCTCGGGGATAACGTCTCGGTGAGTGAGCTGGCGGAGGTGCAGGGCATTGAACTGCCGCCGCTAATGCGCACCCTGACACAGCTGGAAAAACAGGGTTACCTGCTGCGCACCGTCTCGCCGTATGACAAGCGCATCCGGCTTCTGACGCTGACGCCTGAGGGAAAAGCTGTACTTAACAGGCTCACCCAGGTAATTGAGACGCTTCAGACGCGCGTATCGCAAAACATCGCGCCTGAACATCTCGACATTTTCAGCGCCACCCTGAATCAAATCGCCTGCAATTTGCGGACAATCCGCGAAGAAGATAACAAGACCGAAAAATAATGACTCCTGAACAAAAGTTTGCCCGCTGGGTAAGGGTAAGTATTGCCTCTTTCCTGCTGATGTTTGTCTACTTTATCGTCGCGGATATCTGGATCCCGCTGACGCCGGATTCCACCGTGATGCGCGTGGTGACGCCGGTGTCTGCCCGTGTCTCCGGCTATGTGGCGGCGGTCCATGTCCACAACAATAGCCAGGTGAAGAAAGGCGATCTGCTGTTTGAGCTCGACGACACCCCGTTTCGCAATAAAGTGGAAGCGGCGCAGATCGCGCTTGAGCAAGCTCGCCTTTCCAACGAACAACTGGACGCGCAGATCGCCGCCGCGCAGGCCAGCCTGAAGACCGCCGTGCTGACCGCGCGTAACGACAAAGTGACTTTCGACCGCTACCAGAAACTGAGCACCCTGCAGAACGTGTCGCAGGCGGATCTGGATAAGGTCCGCACTACCTGGCAGAGCAGCGAGCAGTCCGTCAGCTCGATTCAGGCGAATATTCATAACCTGCGCATTCAGCGCGGCGAGCGGAATGAACACCGTAACGTGACGCTGCAAAAATACCGTAACGCGCTGGATGAAGCGGAGCTGAATCTTGGCTGGACGAAGGTCTACGCCGAGGCGGACGGCACGGTGAGTAATCTGCAATTAAGCCCCGGTTTTTACGCCTCGTCCGGTTCGGCAGCGCTGGCGCTGGTGAATACGCAGACGGATATTGTGGCGGATTTCCGCGAGAAGAGCCTGCGTCATACCCACCAGGGGACCGACGCCGCCGTGGTGTTTGACGCCTTTCCGGGACGGGTTTTCCGCGCCCACGTGACCAGCAGTGACGCGGGGATCCTCGCCGGTCAGGAAGCCGTTAACGGTCAACTTTCTGAACCGGAAACCTCTAACCGCTGGGTGCGCGATGCCCAGCGAATGCGCATTCACGTGGCGCTGGACGAAGCCTTACCGAAGTCGCTGCCGACCGGCGCGCGCGCCACCGTGCAGCTCTACAACAGCGAAGGGCCCTTTGCGCGCTTCTTCTCCGGGATGCAAATCCATCTGGTGAGCCTGCTTCACTATGTCTATTAGCACCCTGGCGCGGGTATTTACCCCGCACGGCAACATCGTCTACACGGCAAACGACTTCCGCCAGACCCTGCGCATTGTCTTTGCCGGGATGATTGCGCTCAGTATTTCGAGCTTCTATAACACCAGCTACGGCGTGTTTTTTGTGGTCTACCCGATCATGCTGCTGTCGCTGGTGCCGGTGTTTAACCGCCACGTGGCGAAGCAGTTTATCTTCAGCGCATCGCTCAACTGCGTCGAAATGGTGATCATCATCGGCTTTCTGTCGCAATGGCCGGTCATTATGACGCTGGTGGTCTTTGCCCTGTACGTGATGCGCTTTCGCTTTATGAGCAAGGGGCCGCTGTTTCTGTTCGGTTCGATGGGCGTGGTGTGCCAGAGCGTAATGCTCAACTTTATGAGCTACCCCACCACCAACTGGCACACGCTTTTGTTCTCCAACATTGAAGCGAGCGTGATGGCGGTGTGTCTGAGCGCGCTGATGAATTACCTGCTGCCGGACGTGGAGCCACGTAAGCCGCCGCCGCTGATAGAGAAAGACGATGCCCGCGTGCGCCACGAGTCGCTGCTCTCCGGCACCGTGGCGACGCTGATTTTCGTGGTATTTCAGATGAGCGACTTAAGCGATTCGCTCTCGGCACTGATGGCGGGCATTCTGATCCTGTTCCCGATGCACTACCGCGGCGCGGTCATGAGCTCCATCTGGCGCGTGGTTGGCGTGGTGCTGGGCTGTCTCTATATCCTCGTCGTTCAGCTTATCCTGTACGATCACAGCAGCCATATGCTGCTGATGATGCCGCTGATCGGCCTCGGGCTGGCATTTGGCGCGCGCCTGCACGTGATGGAGAAGGTCGGGGCCGGGGTGGGATTTTCCAGCATTACCACCATCGGCATTATGTTCGGGCAAAACATGCATCCGGACAGCGATCTGGTGTTCAGCGATCTGTACCGCATCACCTCCGTTACCTTCGCGCTGGTGGTCACGCTGACGATGGTCTTTCTGGTGCACCTGATCCTGAACCGCTTCGAGGCGACGCGCTACGTTATCGCGCCGCCAAAAGCGGATTAATGCCCCAGCACGGCGGGCAACTGAGAAAGTAAAAACAGGATCAGGCCAATCGTTCCGCCTACCAGGGTACCGTTTACGCGAATGAACTGAAGATCTTTACCGATATTGAGTTCTATCTGACGTGACATATCTTTGGCGTCCCAGCTTTTCACCGTGTCGCTGATATGGCGCGTCAGGAACGCCGCAAAATCCGGCGCGACGCGGTGCGCGGCCTGCTCCAGATGCTCGTTCAGCGACGCACGCAGGCTGGCATCATTCGACAGCGTCTCACCAAACCACAGCCCGGCGTTGGCGATACGTTGCTTCACGCGGGAATCGTCGCTCTGCATGTCATTTTTCAGCCACTGGCGCAGGTCAGCCCACATTTCACCCAGGTAGCGGTTAAATGCTTCATCATTCTTCAGATAGTGCTTGATATTGTCGGCTTTGGCCGTCATCTCCGGGTCGTTTTTCAGGTTGTCGATAAACTTCAGCGTGGCGCGGTCAAATGCCCGACGGATCTGGTGCGTGCGGTCGTGGCTGATATCATCCAGTAGCGTGTTCACCGCGTTCGACACCATCTCTGCGCTCTGATCGCCCAGCCACTCGGTGGGCAGCACCATCGCCTTGCGCGGATGCTCGGTCTTCAGCCAGTGGACGATCTGGTCAGAGATAAATTCCCGCGTGCTCTCGCGCTGAATCAGGGTTATCAGACGGTTGATGATGGCGTCCAGCAGCACCTGGTGACGGTTGTTTTTGGTCATGCTTTCCAGCATGACGGCGCTGGTCTCGGTTAAATCGACCTTGTCGATAGCCTTATGCACCGCGCGTTTGAGCAGGCGCTGAATGCGCCCGTCGTCAGTCAGCTCAAGAAAACCGCTCATCACCTGCATCAAATGTAGCCCGACGCGCTGGGCGTTGTCGGGCTTGCTGAACCAGGCACCAATCATCTGGGCCGGCTCGTAGCGGCGAATTAATGCGACCAGCGACTGGGTATCCAGAAACTTTTCCTGCACGAACTGGCCAAGATTGTCGCCGATGCGGTCCTTATTGCGCGGGATAATCGCCGTATGGCGCGAGATAAAGGGAATTGGCACCCGGCGGAACAGCGCGACAACGGCAAACCAGTCCGCCAGCGCGCCGACCATCGCCGCCTCGGCAATAGCTTTTGCGCCGCGTACCCAGAAGGTTTGCGGCAGGAACAGGGTAGTGATAAAGGCCGCAGCGGCAATCAGCAGCAGCGACAGCGCGAGAAGCTTGGCGCGTTTGAGTTCGGTATGTTTTTCCATGGGTTAAGGATAGAGGGATACGGGGGAAAAGTGCAAAAACCGCCACAGCACCCACCCACCAAACCCCATCAATACCACCCCCGCCGTGCGCTCTATCAGCCAGAGCGAACGGCTGAGCTTTCGCTGAACCGCCGGTAACCCCATCAGCGACACCAGCGCAAAATCCCATACCAGTACTACCATCACCATCCAGACGCCGCAGGTCGCCTGCTGAAGCAGCGTGACGTCCGGCCCGAGTAACGCCGTCATTAGCGCCAGGTAGAACAACGCGTTTTTGGGATTTAACAGCGCTGAACCCAGCCCCAGCAGGATCTGCTTACGTAGCGAGGGGCAGCGCTCATGTGTTTCATTTAGCGCCAGCGTCTGCGGTCGGCTGCGTACAAGATGCGAGCCGATCCAGAGCAAATACAGTGCGCCGGATAATTCAATCAACGTGAACAGCCACGCGAACTGACGCAGCGCGCTCCATCCCATAATGACCAGCAAAATGTAAAGCCCGTTTCCTGCCGCTATCCCGATGCACAATCCGGCGCTGCCGCGCAGTCGGTAGCGGGCGGCGTAGCCCATCAGCAGGAAGAAATCCGGGCCCGGGCTTAACAGGGCAACAAAATGCGCCAGCGCCAGGGCGAGAAAAGCGGAAGGGAAGAACAGTTCCATAGCGACCTCTGAAAGCAAAACTGGGGCCAGACTACGAAAACACAGAACCTATTTATTGTCTGATATTGATCGGCCCGTAGCGTACTGGCGCGGTGTGGCGGCGGTGTAGCGCACAAAGGTCTTATGAAAATGGCTCTGGTCGGCAAACCCGCTCTGGTAGCCGACATCGGCGATATCATCCCCGGCACGCAGCCGCGCTTTGGCGTACTCTACGCGGAAGATATTGAGGAAGCTGCCAGGCGTCAGGCCCGTGTCCTTCTTGAAGGTACGGATCAGCGTCTCCTTTCGCAGCGAGAATCGTTGCGCAAGTGCGTCGAGGGAAGGCGGGCTGGAAAGACTGGAAAGAAATGCCTGCTGAACCTGCTGGCTGGTTGATCCAGGCTTTTCTGCCTCATCCATGCAATGGGGAAGGGCAGCAAGCAGCTTGTCCACGGACGCAGGGGACATCCTCTCAACAACTTCCCGGTAATACATAAACAGCGTAGCGTTGCGAATCACCTGAACCGCAAGGGGAAGGTCCGTATCGATATAAAGCATATGATAACTGCGCGGCTGCCCGGCAACAGGGTTGCAGCTGTGTGGGACATAAGCCGGGATCACAATCAGGTCCCCGGGCTGGAGGATGTATTCTCTGCCATTACACACGCAGCATGTCTGGCCTTCCACAATTGCGCCGATGGAGAGCTGAGGGTGGCAATGGCGTTTGTACGCCTGCATGCTCTGCCACGTGCTGCGTAGTTCAAGGCCCGAGGCGCGGTGAAAGGTCTGACGGATGTGGCGGGTATCGGTCATAGCAACTCCTTCTGAAAGTTTTTTATACCACGCCAGCCACGGTATGGCATCGCTTTACTCAGAACCTTCCGGATATACCCAACTTTACGTCCATAGCCAGTCATGTTGACTACCCTTAATACCCTAAGCGGTAAAACATGGAGATTCGATATGGCTTATCAGACAGTAAATCCTGCCACTAACCAGCTCATCAAAGAATATCCCTCCCACACTGACGCAGATGTTGAAGCGGCGCTGAAGGCAGCCGATGCGCTCTATCACTCCGACTGGGCGAAAGGCGACATAAGCCAGCGTCTGCCGGTACTGCATAAGCTGGCGGACCTGATCGACGAACGCGTGGAGGAGCTGGCGAAAATCGCCAGCCAGGAGATGGGTAAGCTCATCGAACAGAGCCGCGGTGAGGTGAAGCTGTGCGCGCAAATCGCCCGCTACTATGCGGACAACGCGAAGCAGTTCCTGGCCCCGGTGAAGTATGACTCTGAACTCGGGGAAGCATGGGTTGAACATCACCCCATCGGCGTGCTGATGGCCGTCGAACCATGGAACTTCCCATACTATCAGCTGATGCGCGTTCTGGCGCCAAACCTTGCGGCGGGTAACCCTGTCATCGCTAAACACGCCAGCATTGTGCCGCACTGTGCGGAAACCTTCGCCCATCTGGTGCGTGAGGCGGGCGCGCCGGAAGGGGCGTGGACCAACCTGTTTATCTCGTCCGATCAGGTGGCGAACATCATCGCTGACGATCGCGTACAGGGCGCGGCGCTAACCGGTTCAGAAAAAGCGGGCAGCGTGGTAGCGGCCCAGGCGGCGAAGCACATTAAGAAATCCACGCTGGAGCTTGGCGGTAATGACGTATTCGTGGTGCTCGACGATGCGGACCTGGATAAAGCGGTGAAGATCGGCGTTAACGCGCGGCTCAACAACGCCGGGCAGGTCTGTACCGCGGCGAAGCGCTTTATCCTGCATGAAAAGATTGCCGATGCCTTCCTGAGCAAATTCACCGAGGCATTTAAGCAGGTGAAGATTGGCGATCCGCTGGACGAAAGCACCACGCTGGGGCCGCTGTCCTCTAAAGACGCGCTCGACACGTTGACCAAACAGGTTAACGAGGCGGTGAAAAACGGCGCTACGCTGCACTATGGCGGCAAACCTGTGCAGCGAGACGGGAGCTTCTTTGAGCCGACCATCCTGACCAACATCTCACGCGACAACCCGGCGTACTTCGAAGAGTTCTTTGGCCCGGTAGCGCAGATTTACGTGGTGAAAAACGACGACGAGGCGGTCGCGCTGGCGAACGACTCCCACTACGGCCTGGGCGGAGCGGTGTTCAGCCAGGATATTGAGCGCGCGAAGAAGATGGCATCGCGTATTGAGACCGGGATGGTGTACATCAACTGGCTCACCGATACGGCGGCAGAACTGCCGTTCGGCGGCGTAAAACGTTCGGGTTACGGACGCGAGCTGTCGGACCTGGGGATCAAAGAGTTTGTGAACCAGAAGCTGGTGGTCGTTCGCAAGTAATGTCGGACATAAAAAAACCTGCCATCCGGCAGGTTTTTTTTTATTAACAGTCTCATCGCCTTTTTTGCCGTGTGGCGCTGCGCTTACCCGGCCTACAAGGTGCAATAATATTCATAAATTGCACCTTGTAGGCCCGTGCAAGCGTAGCGCCGCCGGGCGAAACGGGCAAACAGGCTTAGAAGGACACGCCACCGCCAACATATGCGCCGTCAATCAGCGTGTGGTTAGGACGACCGTCTTTACCATCAACGCTCACGTGACGATAACCCACCTTCAGCGTCACCGGCTTCACTGGCGTCCAGCTTACGCCACCATTCGCTTCAACGTAGTTTTTCACGCTGTTGTTCAGGCCGTCTGGCGCAACGTAGCCTTCACCGAATACCCTGATGCTGTCGGTCAGGGCAACGTTCACACCGCCGCCGACCGGGAACGCCACGCCGTTATCGCCTTTTTTCGGGCCAACGTAGAGGGCCTTAGCGCCTGCGTTCAGCATCACCGGGCCGACTTCAAAGTTGTAGCCTGCTCCTACGCCACCGGTTGTGGTGCCGTCATCGGTGTTTTTCAGCCAGCTACCTTCGGTGTACAGACCGGAGGTTGATTTCCCCATTTCCACATTCAGGTTGGTAAAGTTTTTACCCTGCTCAATGCTGCCGCCCATGGCCAGTGCGGAGCCCGATACGGCAGTCAGAGCGGAAAGAAGGAGAACGTTGAGCTTTTTCATGAGTTTTTCCTCGTCATCAAATTAATCTGAGGGCACCTTAACAAGAGCTGTTTATCTCTGCAAATGCGATACTTGTCACGTTTTTATGCTGTTTTTGTTTGGTTTTTGAATTTTAAATGTTGTTCGAATGTTGACCCGGCAAGGAGTCAATACGTAATGCATTCGCGTTTAGGAAGGGTTCAGGATTCTCATTAAACGTACGCTGAACGGGTCGGAAAAATTAGTTCAGGATGAATTAATTGAGTTTCTAATAATTTCCAAAAGTGTTTCAGTTGTCACAGATAAAGACACAGGTTTACATTTCTGGAGGTGGCTATACGCCCCGTCGTGCCGAACCGCTTTCACCATGTCATTTTTCTGACACGTTTCTTCATTACGTTGTTGGCTTCACTTACTGGGTGCTAACACTATGAAAAGAAAAATCATTCCTGTGCTAATTGGTTGTGCGCTCTCTTTCTCTGGCCTGGCGGCACAGCCAACCGCGGAGCGTTACGTCGTCAGTTTTCCCGAAGGCGCGCATGTCAAATACAGCGGTGCGTTTGCCAGCGCGTTTCCGAACGGGCTGCCTGTGGGGATTGGCTCTGGCCTGCTGTTTACGGGCAAGCAGGGCGATGCCTTGACGTTTACGACCGTGACCGATCGCGGTCCTAACGCGGATTCGCCAAAAATGGGGAAAAATGACGCTAAAATCTTTGTTACCCCGGATTTCGCCCCGCTGCTAATGACGATCCGCGTGCAAAACGGTAAAGCGGAGGCCGTGGACGCGCGTCCTTTGCATGACGATAAAGGCGAAATCAACGGTCTGCCGCTGCAAAGTGGCGTGATTGGTTCCACCAATGAAATCGCGCTAAGCGACACCTTAAAAGTGCTTAAAGGCGATAACCGCGGGCTGGATACGGAAGGCATCACGCCGGACGGGAAGGGCGGCTACTGGCTGTGCGATGAGTATGGCCCGTTCCTGATTAATATTGACAGTAAAGGGAAAATCCTCGCGATCCACGGCCCACAGGCGGCGGAAGGGGAGAAATCCATCGCGGGCGGTCTGCCAAATGTTATCAAATGGCGCCAGGCAAACCGGGGATTTGAAGGCCTGACCCGCATGCCGGACGGACGTATTATCGCCGCTGTCCAGAGTACGTTGGATATCGACGGGAAGAGCAAAAAGCAGGCGCTGTTTACGCGACTGGTCAGCTTCGATCCGGCGACCGGAAAAACCGCGATGCACGGCTACCCTATCGACAGCGCGGCCTACAGCAAAAACAGCGACGCCAAAATCGGCGATATCGTGGCGCTGGATAACCACACTATCCTGCTGATTGAACAGGGCGAAGATAAAAACGACGCAATGCGTAACCTCATCTACAGGGTGGATCTGAGCAAGGCGAGCGATCTGGCCGCCTTCGACAAGCCGGGCGAATACCCGGAATTTGACGATGAGAAAACGCTGGCGCAGCGCGGCATTACACTTGCGGAAAAAACGCAGGTGGTCGATCTGCGTGCGCTGGGCTGGCAGCAGGAAAAGGCCGAAGGGCTGGCGCTGATTGATGACAAAACGCTGGCGGTGGCGAACGATAACGACTTTGGCGTGAAGGTGGCGATGCACAACCCGGCCGAGGGCAAGAAGCTCAAGGATTATCGGGTGAACGCGGAAGGCAAGCTGACGCTGGATGACAAAGCGGTTGAAACTACCCTCAGCGTCAAGCCGCTGAAGAAGCCGGAGTCCGACAGCGAGCTGTGGATTGTGACGCTGCCGGAGGCGTTGAAATAATATTGGGCTTTACCCCTCACCCTGGCCCTCTCCCCACAGGGGAGAGGGGATTGTTCGGTGCAGATACTTTTCAACGCGGAATAGTCAGATCGACTTAACGCTCTTTTCCCAGGTCTCGACCAGATGATCTCGCAGGCTTCCGGTTCCGTGCATTGTCACCAGAAGATTCTGTCGTGCGCGGGTAATGCCGACGTAAAGGCGCTTGATATCGTCACTCAGATCTTCACTGTCCCTTTCCTTTGCCGCATCCATAATGGCGACCGAATTAAACTCAAGCCCCTTGCTGCTGGGCAGCGGCATGACGCAGAGGTAATCATTCTGCGGGGACCAGTGCTTTTTATCATCGCTGGAGACAATCATCTGGTATGGGATCTTGCGGGCTTCAAGCCTTGGCGCGAGCATGCCTGAAATGCTGTAGGTTGAGGGGCACAGTATGGCGATTTCTGACCACGCAACACCTTCCTGTCGCTGCTCTGTGACCCAATCGAGGACGCGCGTAATCTCCTCGTCCTGATTATCAAAGCTGGCCAGCGCGGGATACTTCCCGGACAGGCCACCTGCGGCAGGCTGCTGGTATTTGAGAGAAGCTTCTATGTGATTATTGAGATAATTAAATGCTACGCTGCTGGCAAAATGGAGTATTTGCCGGGTGTTGCGATAATTGGTATCCAAAATAGTTGTACGGCCCTGAGCCTTTATATCGACGCTGGATAGGGTAAAATCGAGAGCTTTCTTTTTCTGATAAATTGACTGAGCGTCATCGTACAGAAACAGCAGGGAGCTATCTTTATTGTCCGGCATTTTGGCGAGGATTCTTAGCCATTCCGGTTTAAAATCGTGTCCTTCATCTATCAAAACGGCGCTGTACTGCTCCGGTTTGATTGCTCCCTCTTCAAATGCCACCGTCAGCGCATTCTCCATCAGCTCAATAAAGTTTTTGCTCCTGGGGGGAAGACGCCGATGCGCGTTTAATTGCTGATAACACCAGGCGTGGAAATGGATAACTTCGACGGGAAGTCTGAGGCTATGCTGTTCGAGCTGCGCTTTGAGTTTTTTAGCCAGCGTAATGTTGTAGCAAATCACCAGTATCGGTTTGGTGTTTTCGATGTTGTTGGCAAGCTCAATACATCGGTGGTGCAAAATGAGCGTTTTGCCCGAACCAGCCACGCCATGAATTACCCTGTGTCCCGCCCCCATACTTCTGGCGAGTTGTTCCTGGTTCCTGTCCATCATGCATACCACATCAGGGGTGTGGAAAGTAAAATTATCCAGGTCAACCCGCGTAACGGATGGGTTAATGCGGACATCGGGATAAAGATGCCACCGGATGCGGTCGAGCTGCTGTGGTGTTGTGTTATGAACAAAGTGATGTTTGAGAAGGGATTCGAGCCGGCCAGAGATTTGTTCTCGAGTCATAAACTCGTTGAGTTCGTCTTTGCATATCACCTGGCTGGCGGGCAATATTTCATTCAACTCCTCAGGTGTAAAACTCTTTTCCAGCTGTGCCCGAGTGATGTTGCTCAAATAAACACCGTATCCATACGGCATAATAAAACCGCCCTCATGCTCTCCCTGTTTCTGGCGAAGCAGGGGATCTTTTTTCAGGCTATTGATGATATGAAAGGTATATTGTCGAACTTGTTCGAGTGGGTTCTTCAACGGCTCTATGCCGTTTTTGGTTTCATAATTAATATGGGTTTTATTAGCCGATTTTATTTTTGTGATATACCAGTCTTTCACTTCTATAAACAGCAGCCCTTTATCGGGGGCCAGAATCACAAAATCAGGATGATCGTCTTTGTCTCCCATTCGGGTATCATACCAGCAGGTACATTGTTCGCTGAGCCCACCCTCCAGAAGCCTTGCCAGTCTTTTTTCTCCTGCCGTAATTTTCTCGCTACAGCTGCTAACCGTGGGAATAATGATTGCCATATTACGCCTACCAATTCATGAAAATTATATAAATCCAATTAATTAATATTGTAACCAATATTAATCAAAGCATGATTTCATTCATGATAAGAACATTAACAGACAATATTGCAAACAGAAAGGGCGAAACCCGCATTTTGCCTTAATGAAATACGCCCCCTTTACTGTTTAAAAGGGAGCGACGATTTACTTTTTCAGTCCCGCAAACGCTGCCCGAATTTCCTCTTCCGGCAGCTGTATTCCAATAAACACCATCACGCTGTGCGGCGGTTCATCGCCCCACGGACGATCCCAGTCGGCGCTGTACAGGCGCTGCACGCCCTGGAACAGCAGGCGGTTCGGCTCGCCGTCGATCCACAGCATTCCTTTATAGCGCAGCAGATTGTCGGCAAACGACAGCAGCAGGTTCTCCATCACGCGCGAGACCTCGCTGATGTCCACCGGGTAGTCCAGCTCCACCACACTCGACGCTACGTCATTTTGCTTGTCTGCCATAAAGTGGAAGCGCGGTTTCGCGGTGACGTTCTCCTCCAGCATAAAGCCGTTGGTGTTGAACAGCTGAGACAGGTCGATATCGCCGTGCGTCACGGTATAAATGGGTGCGCGCGAGTTGATGCGCGTCAGGCGCTCACGCAGTTTTTCGCTTTCACCCGCCACGTCGATTTTGGTCAGCAGAATGCGGTCGGCGTAGCCAATCTGAGACTGGGCGATGGTGAACTGGTTCATCTGCTCGTCGGCGTGTACCGCGTCGACCAGGGCGATGACGCCGTCCAGCAGGTAGCGCTGGCACAGAATGTCGTGGGAGAAAAAGGTCTGAATAATCGGGCCGGGGTCGGCCATGCCGGTGCACTCGATCACCAGACGGTCGAAGACGATGTCACCGCGATCGCGGCTGTCGAGCAGGTCCAGCAGGGCGTCTTCTAATTCACTGGAGCGGGTGCAGCAGATGCAGCCGTTGGTCAGGGTTTTGATCTGCGTGGCGCGGTCGCCAATTAGCTGATCGTCAACGGAGACTTCGCCAAATTCGTTTTCAATGACGGCGATTTTGAAGCCGTGCTGTTCATTCAGGATGTGGCGCAGCAGGGTGGTTTTACCGGCGCCGAGAAAACCGGTCAGCAGGGTAACGGCAATCGGGGTCATGGTTTCTCCTTTAGCAGCAGCGGACGCCGCCTTCTCCACTTCCGCCGTAGCGCGCTTCCTGACGCTCGCGGAAGAATTCAGTGTAGGTCATGTACGGCATATCCGGATGGTTGGTCTTCATATGCTCAACGTAGTTGTCATAGTCCGGAATGCCAATCAGCATTTTCGCCGCCTGACCGAGGTATTTTTTTGCTTCGCCTAAGTTACCAAACATAACGTGTCCTGATAAGAAAAAGCCCGGTGGCGCTACGCTTACCGGGCCTACAGTAACGTTGTAGGGCGGGTCAGCGCAGCGCCACCCGCCATTTTATTAATGGTGTGAAGACGTCTTCACGCCGCCTTCCGGCACCGGCACGTACGGGGTTTCTTTGTCCGTACGGCCATCGGCGTTACGCACTTTCATCCAGGTTTTAATGCCGTAGAAGATAATGCTGTACACCACCACCAGGAACAGAATGCTCAGACCCGCGTTGGTGTAGTTGTTCACCACGATATGGTTCATGTTGGCAATCTGCTGCGCGGTCAGATCCGCGCCGCCTGCGGCAATCTTCTCTTTGTACTGGTTAGCCATGAAGAAGAAGCCTTCCAGCTGCGGGTTGGTGCTGAACAGTTTCAGACCCAGCGCCCAGGTAGTGCAGAGCAGCAGCCACAGCGCAGGCACCACGGTTACCCAGATGTATTTGGTGCGTTTCATCTTCACCAGGACAACGGTGCCCAGCACCAGGGCCACAGCCGCCAGCATCTGGTTAGAGATGCCGAACAGCGGCCACA
The DNA here is from genome assembly GCF_014982425.1 of Enterobacter cloacae complex sp. I1M. Taxonomy (NCBI): domain Bacteria; kingdom Pseudomonadati; phylum Pseudomonadota; class Gammaproteobacteria; order Enterobacterales; family Enterobacteriaceae; genus Enterobacter; species Enterobacter cloacae complex sp. I1M. Next base: position 13,360 of record NZ_JADCLG010000029.1, read on the forward strand.
GGCTCTTCACGCCGCCCAGCGGGTCTACAACGCCCTGATACAGCAGGTAACCCCACAGACCTACGCAGCCCGCAGTACCCAGAACACCTGCTACCAGAGAGTCGGTTTTCTTCAGGAACGGCACGAAGTTACCCAGCAGATCCTGCAACATGAAGCGGCCTGCACGCGTACCGGCATCCAGCGCGGTGAGGATGAACAGCGCTTCAAACAGGATACCGAAGTGGTACCAGAAGCCCATGTCCGCCCACGGCAGCACTTTGTGGAACACGTGTGCGATACCCACCGCCAGCGTCGGTGCGCCACCTGCGCGGTTCAGCACGGATGGTTCGCCGATGTCTTTCGCGGTCTGCATAATCTGCTCAGGCGAAATCACGAAGCCCCAGGAGCTGACGGTCGCCGCCGCGTGTGCGCTGGCGTCTTTCAGCTGCGCCATGATCAGCGCGGTATTTTCGCCGCCCATCTCATGCAGGTTTGGCATGGTGATGCCGAGACCCGCTGGTGGGGTGTTCATCGCGAAGTACAGGCCAGGCTCGATAATCGACGCCGCAACCAGCGCCATGATCGCCACGAAGGATTCCATCAGCATTGCGCCGTAACCGATGAAGCGTGCGTCGGTTTCGTTGGCCATCAGCTTCGGCGTGGTGCCGGAGGCGATCAGTGCGTGGAAGCCAGACACGGCACCGCAGGCAATGGTGATAAACAGGAACGGGAACAGGGCGCCTTTCCACAGCGGACCGGTACCGTCAATGTACTGCGTCACCGCCGGCATTTTCAGCTCCGGGTTGATGATCACAATCCCGATTGCCAGCCCGACGATCACGCCGATTTTCAGGAAGGTCGCCAGGTAGTCACGCGGAGCCAGAATCAGCCACACCGGCAGCAGCGCTGAGATGAACGCGTAACCGATCAGCGCGAAGGTGATGGTGGTGTCTTTAAAGGTCAGCGCCGGGCCCCAGTACGGGTCGTGCGCAATCACACCGCCGAAGTAGATGGAGGCGACCAGCAGCACGATACCGATGACCGACACCTCGCCAACGCGGCCAGGGCGCAAGAAACGCATGTAGATGCCCATGAACAGCGCAATCGGCACGGTAGAGCAGACGGTGAAGACGCCCCACGGACTTTCGGCCAGCGCTTTCACCACGATCAGGGCCAGCACTGCCAGGATGATGATCATGATCAGGAAGCAGCCGAAGAGGGCGATCGTGCCCGGCACGCGGCCCATCTCCTCTTTGATCATCTCGCCCAGCGACGAACCATTACGGCGCGAGGAGATAAACAGCACCATAAAGTCCTGCACCGCTCCCGCCAGCACTACGCCCGCGAGCAGCCAGAGCGTACCCGGCAGGTAGCCCATCTGCGCAGCCAGCACCGGACCGACCAGCGGACCCGCGCCTGCAATGGCGGCGAAGTGGTGACCAAACAGCACGTAACGGTTGGTTGGCACATAGTTCAGGCCGTCATTGTTAATGACCGCCGGGGTGGCGCGCGTCGGGTCGAGCTTCATGACCTTCTGCGCGATGTACAAGCTGTAGTAGCGATAAGCCACAAGATAGACGGAAACCGACGCGACCACGATCCACAGGGCGCTGACGTGCTCGCCCCGGCGTAATGCGACAACCGCCAGACAGAAAGCGCCGATGATCCCGAGGATGGCCCAGGGCACGTGCTTAAGTAGTTTTTTAGTATCCATAGTAAGACCTGGTTTTTTATGTAAAGAAAAAAGGGTCAGGGTTCGTTGTGAGGAGGTATTGATTAATGCTGGAGCGATCGTGCCAGATCCTCGCGCGTGTAAAGCACGGTAAATGGGTGAGTGGTTGAAAGCGATGCGTGAGCGGTCAAAAGCGAGGGTGAGTGGTTAAGGCTCACCCCCGGCGGGAGAAAATATGTGATTGAGATCACTGAGAATAATCTAGCCCTGCGGGGTTTCGTCGTTCGCATCAGGGCATTGCGTGCAGCGGCAGGGCTGATATGCGGGCAGCAGCTGATAGCGTCCTTTACCGTCGTGTTCGATAATCGGGGAAAGGGCCTGTAGATCGCGGTACACCGTACGTTCGGTAATGCCAAATTTTTGCATCAGATCGCGGCGATTAACGCTTCCGTTGCGGTGCAGGGCAATAATGATGTCAACCAGACGTTCAGCCGAGCGGCTTCGGGGTGAAGGGGCCATAAGACTTTCCAGCGTTAAGGGGGCGGCTGACGACGTCGTCAGCCGCCCCGAAAAATTTATCTTATGGATAGTTAACGGCGCACCTTTGCGGAAACCTTAGCGTTTTTTTGTGCAACGGGATCAAACCGCGGCTTCCATCTCCATCATCACCGGGTGGAAACGGCGTTTGAAGTAGATCAGGCCGTGCCCCTCGCTGCTGAGGATGATGTTCTTAATCTCCACCAGGTAGACCAGATGGGTGCCGATGGTTTGCACCTGGGTTATCTCACCTTCCAGGCTTGCCAGGGCGCCTTTCAGCACCGGCTGCGCCAGCGGTCCTTTCTGCCAGCAGGAGAGAGCAAAGCGCTCCTCCATGGCCATGCCGGTCATCCCGGCAAAGTGGCGGGCCATGATCTCCTGCTCGTGGTTCAGCACGTTGACGCACAGTTTGCCGTTGCCCTGGAAGACCGGGTTCATGGCGCTGTTGGCGTTGATGCAGACCATGACCGAGGGCGGGGTATCCGTGACCGAACAGACGGCGGTGGCGGTAATGCCGCAGCGGCCCGCATCGCCCTCGGTGGTGACCACATTCACCGCCGCCGACAGGCTGGCCATCGCGTCGCGAAAACGCAGGCGTTCTTCAGATTGCATTGAAACCTCCCGCTGCGTTATTTCAGCAGCTTATCCAGCATGTTGATATCAGTGTTGTTGTGCAGGTGCGGTACGGTCCAGCCGTGCTGATCGTACTCGGACATGCAGCGGTCAACCATCGCCATCATCTTGTCCATGTTGCCGGAGCTTTGCGCCTGACGCAGGCATTGCAGGCGGATCTCATCCTGGCTACCGGAGTAGTTGATTTCGTACAGCTCGTGACGTCCGCCAAACTCGCTGCCGATGGCATCCCACATCAGTTTCAGAATCTTGATGCGTTCGACGTGATCCATCCCGTTGGAGCCGCGCACATACTTCGCCAGATACTGGTCGATCTGCGGGTTGTTCAGGTCCCGCGCGCTGGACGGCAGGTAGATCAGCCCGGAGGTCACGTTGCGTTCGATGATGTTCTTGATTTTCGCGTAGGCCATCGGCGCCATCACGCGGTAGGTCTGTAACGCCGCGTGGTCAGGCAGGTACGCGCCGTTTACCCACGGCGTGGCTTCGGAGCACATGGAGTCGCTCAGCGCCCAGAACATGTTGCGCCACGCCACCACTTCGCCGAGATCCACCTGCACGCCGCGGAACTCGAGGGTGCCAGTGCACTCCAGTGACTTCTTCAGCAGAGCGGTGATGAAGTCGAGCTTCACTGCCAGACGCACGCAGGCCTGAAGCGGGTACATGCGGGCGAAGCCACCTTCCATCGTCCAGCGACGGCAGCGGTCGAAATCGCGGTAGATCAGCACGTTTTCCCACGGGATCAGCACATGATCCATCACCAGAATGGCGTCGTTCTCGTCAAAGCGGCTGGAGAGCGGGTAGTCGTACGGGGAGCCGGTCGCCCCTGCCACCATCTCGTAAGAGGCACGGGAGATCAGCTTCACCCCTTCGGCATCCATCGGCGCGACGAACATTAGCGCGAAGTCCGGGTTTTCGCCCATCACCTGCGCAGAGCCAAAACCAATCATGTTGTAGTGGGTCAGCGCCGAGTTGGTGGCCACCACTTTCGCGCCGCTGACGATGATCCCGGCGTCGGTCTCTTTCTCCAGCTTGATGTAAACGTCTTTCACCTCGTCCGCCGGTTTATGGCGGTCGATAGGCGGGTTGACGATGGCGTGGTTAAAGTACAGGCCGGTTTCCTGAACACGGGTGTACCAGTTGCGGGCGTTCTGCTCGAACTGACCGTAGAAGGCAGGGTTCGCCCCCAGCGCGCAGCCGAACGCGGCTTTGTAGTCTGGCGTGCGGCCCATCCAGCCGTAGCTCAGGCGCGACCACTCGGCGATGGCGTCGCGCTGCTGGCGCAGATCGTCGGCGCTTTTCGCCACGCGGAAGAATTTATGGGTGTAGCCGCCGCTGCCGGTGTCGGTGCCCCAGCAGAGGGTATCCTGCATGTCTGGCTTGTGCAGGGCATCGTACATCTGGGCGATGGACGCCGCCGCATTGCGAAATGCCGGGTGGGTAGTGACGTCCTTAACGCGCTCGCCGTAGATATAAATCTCACGGCCATCTTGCAGGCTTTTTAAATACTCTTCACCGGTTAACGGACGTTTGGCATCAGCGCGGAAATCTTCAGGCTTCATAGGGACCTCGTATCGGAAGATGGTTGTTAAATTTATGTTTTGTTTTTGTTGTTTAATTGAAGCGTGAGAGGGGCGGAACGTGAAGGGACGATTGGGACAACGGCAGGTACTTTTCGGGTGGGATGTTGTTTTGTGATCTGTGCGGCTTTTCGGCGGGTGGCGCTGCGCTTACCCGCCCTACGAACCGTGATGCGTTCAGGAAACCGGTACTTTCTGCGCCCGGTATGCGCTGGGTGAGCACCCCGTCAGTCGGTTGAAAAAACGGGCGAAATAGGCCGGATCTTTAAACCCCAGTTGCCAGGCAATTTCGCTCACTGTGCTGTCGGAAAACAGCAGCAAGCGCCTGGCTTCCCGCAGCTGGCGGTCGAAGATCAGCCGTTTCGGCGAGCGGTTGGCAAAGCGGCGGCAGATATCGGTCAGGCGGGATTCGGTAAGATGCAGTTCGCTGGCGTATTCCGGCACCGTCCAGTGCTCGTGGTAATGCGCATCTGTCAGCTGGTTAAAGCGCTGAAACAGCTTCAGCTCGCCGCGCATGCCGCCTGAAGCGTGGTCGTCGAGCTTCGCGTTGCGCAGCAGCAGGGTAAATACGGCCTGCGCCAGCAGGACCAGCGTATGCTCACGGCCCGGCAGCTGTTCCGTGGATTCCCGGGCAATGAGCTGCCAGTAATGCTTCAGCGCCGCCAGCTCGTCAGGCCTGTCGGCAAGCGACAGGCAGATCCCCGGCAGGCCGAACGCCTCCCGCGTGCCGGGGTAGAGCACTTCTAACAACGGCCAGATAAGATCCTCGCGCACCGTCAGCACATGGCCGTCGCTGTCGGATTCAGTGATAAACGCGTGCGGCACCGACGGCGGCGTCAGAACGAACAGCGGCGCCTGCACCGAGTAGCGGTGGTCGTCGAGCTGCAGCTCAATCTGCCCGGTGTCGAGAAAATGCATCTGAAAATACTGGTCGTGGCGGTGCGCCTGCATGTCGCGGCCAAAAAAGGCCGCCATGCGGGCGAACGACTGGTAGTGCACATCGTCGGTGCCCAGACTTTCGTCGTACTCCTTGCTGATATCAATGTTGGCGATAGGGCTCTGGCACATGATCGTTCCTCTTTTGAACCCGCTGCGTCATCGGAATGCGCGTCAGCACCAGCGCGCCCACTACCAGCAGACCCGCCACGAACCACAGCCCCGAGCTGAAGCTGCCGGTCGCGTCGCGCAGAATACCAATCAGCAATGGGCTGACGGCAGACCCGACGTTGCCGATGGCGTTGATCACCGCCAGCGCCACCGCGCGGGATTGCAGGCTAATCACCTGGTCCGGCGTGGTCCAGAATATCGCCATGGCGGTAAACGATCCGGTTGAGGCCATGATGATGCCAAGCAGCTGGATCAGGCTGTGATCGGTCGCCGAGGCCAGCATCCATCCCGCCGCCGCAAACAGATACGGCAGGATGGTGTGCTTTTTTCGCTCTTTCTGCCTGTCGGAGCGGCGGCTCCACCAGATCATCCCGAGGATGGTGCAAAACTGCGGGATCGCCGCCAGCAGGCCAATCACGATATTGCTGCTGCCGGTGTTGAAGCTTTGCAGGATCTGCGGCGTCCAGATGTTGATCGCGCTCAGCGTATTCGTCAGGCAGAAGTAGGCCAGCGTGTAGAGCAGTACGGCGGGCGTCAGCACCTCGCGCAGCGTCGATCGCGGCGTGGCGACGTGCGCAATGGCCAGTTCCTGCTCGCGGGCGATCATCGTTTTGAGTGCCTGCTTTTCATCATCATCCAGCCAGGTGGCCTGATCCGGGGTGTCGTTAAGGTAGAACCAGGTCACCACGCCGAGCACCACCGACGGCAGCCCCTCCAACAGGAACAGCCACTGCCAGCCCTTCAGGTTCCACAGCCCGTCCATCGCCAGAATGTACCCGGAGAGGATCGAGCCGAGCATCATGGTCACCGGCATGGCGATCATAAACAACGCGTTGGCGCGGGCGCGGTGATACGCCGGGAACCACCAGGTGAGATAGACCAGGATCCCCGGCAGGAAACCGGCTTCGGCAATGCCCACCAGCATGCGCAGGACGTAGAGCGTTTCGGGGCTGGTGGCGAACATGGTGCAGGTAGAGGCGATGCCCCACACCACCATGATCCCGGCGATCCAGCGCCGCGCGCCGATTTTCGCCAGCATGATGTTGCTGGGGATCCCGCACAGCACGTAGGTGACGTAAAACAGGGTCGCGGCCAGGCCAAACATGGTCGACGTGAGGCCCAGATCTTTGCCCATCGTTAGCCCGGCAAAGCCGATGTTGATGCGATCGAGAAACGAAAAGACAAACAGGATAAAGAGAAACACGATCAAACGACGGAACAGCTTGTTGATAACGCGATGTTCTATATCTTTCTTATCTTGCAGGGTAGAGGTCGTCATGCTGCGCTCCAGATCTTACGTTTAGTAGACGGATTTATTGTTATTAACTGACGTAACCGGTTGTTCGATAAAGCGTGCCGCCAGCGCTTCCGCGCCGCGGGCGAGCAGGGTGGTGTCGACGCCGACGGCGACAAACAGCGCGCCGAGTGCAAGGTAACGTTTCGCCAGCTGCTCGTTGGCCATCAGGATGCCGGGCGCTTTACCGGCGGCGCGTATCTGCGCGATCGCCTGCTCAATGGCGGCCTGCACCTCCGGGTGCTGCGGATTACCGGCAAAGCCCATGTCGGCACTCAGATCCGCCGGGCCGATAAACACGCCGTCGACGCCGTCCACGTCCAGGATCTGCGGCAGGTTTTTTAACGCTCTTAGGGTTTCGATTTGCACCAGCACGCACATGGCGTCGTTAGCCTGATGCAGATAGTCCGGGATACGGTTCCAGCGCGACGCCCGCGCCAGCGCGCTGCCGACGCCGCGAATGCCCGCGGGCGGATAGCGGGTGGCGCTGACCGCCAGCCGCGCTTCGTCGGCGTTTTGCACCATCGGCACCAGCAGGGTTTGCACCCCCACGTCCAGCAGTTGCTTGATCTGCACCGGATCGTTCCACGACGGGCGCACCACCGGCTGGCTGGGATAAGGGGCGATGGCCTGTAGCTGAGTGAGAACGGTCTGCACGCTGTTCGGCGCGTGCTCCCCGTCGATCAGCAGCCAGTCAAAACCGGCCCCGGCCAATAGCTCAGCGCTGTAGCTGCTGGTTAGCCCCAGCCATAACCCGATTTGCGGTCGGCCCGCTTTCAGCGCCGCTTTGAATGCGTTTTGCATGGTCATCTCCTTACACAAAGCGGCAACTGATGGAGCCCATGTTGCCGTAGTCGACGTGGAAGGTGTCGCCTCTGCTGGCGGGCACCGGGCGGGTAAACGAGCCGCCGAGGATGATCTGGCCTGGCTCAAGCTGCACGTCGTATGGCGCGAGTTTGTTCGCCAGCCACGCCACGCCGTTCGCCGGATGATTAAGGACGCCTGCGGCCACGCCGGTCTCTTCGATCACGCCGTTGCGGTAGAGCAGGGCGGAGATCCAGCGCAGATCCAGCTCGTCGGGTTTAATCGGGCGGCCGCCGAGGATCACGCCCGCGTTGGCGGCGTTATCGGAGATAGTGTCGAATACCTTGCGCGGGCGCTGGGTTTCCGGGTCAACGTTGTGGCAGCGGGCGTCGATCAGCTCCAGGGCAGGGATGACGTAATCCGTGGCGTTGTAAACGTCGAAGATCGTGCAGTTCGGGCCGCGCAGCGGTTTTGCCAGCACGAAGGCCAGCTCCACTTCGATGCGCGGGACGATAAAGCGATCCACGGGAATGTCGCTGCCGTCGTGGAAGAACATATCGTCCAGCAGCGCGCCGTAGTCTGGCTCGCTGATCTGCGAGCTGGCCTGCATCGCTTTGGAGGTGAGGCCGATCTTGTGGCCTTTCAGCACGCGGCCTTCGGCAATTTTCAGGCTCACCCATTCGCGCTGGACGGCGTAGGCGTCTTCAATGGTGATCTCGGGATACTCAAGCGAGATCGCGCGGATCTGCTCCCGGGATTGTTCCGCCTGATGCAGGCGGTGGGCGATCAGGGTATGGGTGTGTTTGTCGAGCATGGCGATATCCTGTTGTTGCCGGGTGGCGCGTAGCGATCCCGGCCTACGTTCGAGCCGTTGTAGGCCCGGTAAGCGAAGCGCCACCGGGCGAGCAGACGGCTACTTAAACAACGCGTGCACGTTGTTCTGCTTGTAATTGAGCGTCGGGTGCAGCTCGTCGAGCTCGAAAGACAGCGCCAGATAGCGGGCGGCCATCAGCGCTGCAAAATGCGTTTTGATCAGCGCAAACAGCATTTCACCGACCTCTTCCCGGCTCTCCAGACTGCGCCCTGCGCCGATTTTGAGCGTCATATGCACAAAGGCGTAATCGTGCTTGCCGTCGGCCATCTGCCAGGTGTCCAGCCAGTGGGCGCGGCTGCGGATACCGCCGAGCGGGAAGATCCCCGTGGCGGCGAGCGCCTCGTTCACTTTGGCAAACAGCCCCGGCAGGTCGGCCTGCTCGCGGATGTTGTCGGTACATTCAGCAATAAAGTGCGGCATGGTGGCTCCTTACGCGGGCAGCGGGAAAACGGCGTTGACCTGGCCGGTGCCGGAGCTGGCGAACAGCTCGGTGAGAAACTCCACCTTACCGTCGTAGTTGTCCCAGCCGAGCATCCCCAGCAGCATCACCGTGTCGTGCATGTTGCCCTCGCCGTAGCAGTAGTCGGCGTACTCCGGCAGCATGCTGCAAAACTCTTTGAACTGCCCCTCGCGCCACAGCTTCACTACCCGCTCATCCATCTGGCGGTCAAACTCGCGGGTGTAGCTGTTCATCCCTTCCTCCGCGCGCTGGTCGTCGATAAAGCGGTGCGACAGCGAGCCGCTGGCGAGCACCGCCACGGTGCCGTCGTATTTTTCGATGGCGCTGACGATGGCCTCGCCCAGCCTGCGACTGTCGGCGAAGTCGTGAACCGTGCAGAACGCCGAGATGGAGACCACTTTGAAGTGCTTATCCGCGTTCATGTAGCGCATCGGCACCAGCGTGCCGTACTCCAGCTTCAGGCTCGGGATGTTGTGCGCCTTGGCGCGCACGCCAAGCTTCACCGCTTCGTCGGCGATCAGCTGGCCGAGTTCCGGGTTGCCGTCGTAGTCGTAGGTCATGTCGCGAATAAAATGCGGCAGCTCGTTGCTGGTGTAGACGCCTGAAAAATGGTCCGCACAGTTGATGTGATACGCGCTGTTCACCAGCCAGTGGGTGTCGAAGACGATAATGGTGTCGACGCCCAGCTCGCGGCAGCGCTTGCTGATCTCTTTATGCCCGTCGATGGCTGACTGGCGGCAGCCGTGGTTTTTGCCCGGCAGTTCAGAGAGATACATTGACGGCACGTGGGTGATTTTTGCCGCTAACGCTAATTTTCCCATGATCAGATCCCCCATTTTGGAATCGGATGGTCGCCCATGGAGATACAGACGTTTTTCATCTCCGCGAAGACCTCAAAGCTGTACTCGCCGCCCTCACGCCCGGTGCCGGAGGCCTTCACGCCGCCAAACGGCTGGCGCAGGTCGCGCACGTTCTGGGTGTTGACGAACACCATGCCCGCTTCGATGTTGCGCGCCAGACGCAGCACTTTGCTGACGTCCTGCGTCCAGATGTACGACGCCAGGCCATACTCCACGTCGTTTGCCAGGCGCAGGCCTTCCGCTTCATCCTTAAACGGCAGCAGGCAGGCCACCGGCCCGAAGATCTCCTCCTGCGCCACGCGCATGCGGTTATCGACATCCGCCAGCACCGTCGGGCGCAGGAAATTGCCGCCTTTCAGGTGCGCAGGCAGATCGGTCGGTTTGTCCGGGCCGCCCGCCAGCAGGGTTGCCCCCTCTTCAATGCCGAGGCGGATGTAGCCGGAGACCTTCTCCCAGTGCTGCTTGCTGATCAGCGCGCCAATCTGGGTGTTCGGATCGGTCGGGTCGCCCACGCGCAGGCGGCTGGCGCGCTCGGCAAAGCGTTTGACGAACTCCGGGTAGATGCTCTGCTGGATGAAGATGCGCGAGCCGGCGGTGCAGCGTTCGCCGTTGATTGAGAAGATGGTGAACAGGGCGGCGTCCAGCGCGCGCTCGATGTCGGCGTCTTCAAATATCAGCACCGGAGATTTGCCGCCCAGCTCCATGGAATACTTCTTCAGCCCGGCGTTTTTCATGATGTTACGCCCGGTGGCGGTGCCGCCGGTGAAGGAGACGGCGCGCACGTCATGATGACGCACCAGCGCGTCGCCCGCCGTGGCGCCATAGCCCTGCACTACGTTCAGCACGCCCGCCGGAATGCCCGCCTCCAGCGCCAGCTCGCCCAGACGGTCGGCGGTCAGCGGGGAGAGCTCGGACATCTTCAGCACCGCGGTGTTACCCAGCGCCAGGCACGGCGCGACCTTCCAGGTGGCGGTCATAAACGGCACGTTCCACGGCGACACCAGCGCACAAACGCCTACCGGCTGCACGAGGGTGTAGTTGAGCATCTTGTCATCGACCGGGTAGGTTTTGCCGTTCATCTGCTGGCACACCTCGGCGAAGAACTCAAAGTTGTGCGAGGCGCGTGGAATGAGCACGTTTTTGGTCTGGTGGATCGGCAGGCCGGTGTCGGCGGTCTCCATCGCGGCAATGTCCGGCACGTTCTGGTCAATCAGATCCCCCAGGCGACGCATCAGGCGCGCACGCTCCTTCATCGGCAGGTTGGCCCATTTCGGGAACGCCTCTTTGGCGGCGGCAACGGCCTGATGGATTTCGGCTTCGCCGCCGGAGGCCACTTCTGCCAGCACCTCGCCGGAGGCCGGGTTAGTGGTTTGGAAGTACTCACTTCCGGCGACGTTTTTCCCGTTGATCCAGTGGTTAATCTTTTTCATTTTGCAGTCTCCTCACTGACAATTCGGTTTACCAGGCGGCCTACGCCTTCCACTTCCACTACCACCTCATCGCCCGGCACCACGTCGGACAGCCCCTTCGGCGTGCCGGTGGCAATCATGTCGCCCGGTTGCAGGGTCATGAAATCGCTCAGATACGCAATCAGGAATGGGATGCTGAAAATGAGATCGGCGGTGGTGCCTTCCTGACGCAGTTCACCGTTGACGTAGGTGCGAAGACGAAGGTTGTGCGGGTCAGGGATGGCTTCTTTTGGCACTACGTTCGGGCTGATGGGGGTCAGCCCGTCGCGGCTTTTCACCCGCAGGTTCGGGCGATAGTAGTTTTCGAGATAATCGCGGATGGCGTAGTCGTTGCACACCGTGTAGCCCGCAACATAGTCCATCGCCTCGGCTTCGCTGACCTTACGCGTGGTTTTACCGATGACCACCACCAGCTCGGCTTCGTAATGCATGTATTCAATGTTGTTTGGGCGCACCGAGGTCTGGTTGTCGCCGTTAAAGGTGTTCGGCGCTTTGATAAACACCAGCGGCTCGGTGGGCGGTTTGAAGTCCAGCTCGCTGGCGTGATCGGCGTAGTTCAGGCCGAGGGCGAACAGCGTGGCGTGCGGCGGCGTGCGCGAAGCGATGGTAACGTCGCGTTCCTCCACCACCGGGTTTTCCAGCGGCGGAAATCCCTCTGCCAGAATGCGTACCCGATCGCCCGGGCGAATTTCGACGCGGCTTTGCGGGGTACCGAGCAATATCGCATCGCCGGGATTCAGGGTGGCAAATTCGCTCAGGGCGCTCAGCAGTTCGGCGGCGTTGCGGTGCAGATCGGCCGTGTTCCAGTGGTCCGCTTCGCGACCGTTGATCTCGGTGATGATGGTCAGTTTGTCCACGTTATCAACGGCGACAGGTTCGCCGAGCGGGCAAAATCCATCCCGACATTTGGCCTTGATCGCCGGGCGGTAGAAGCTCTCTTCCGGCAGGCTGATTTCGTTGGCCAGCGCGTAGCCGGCGATGTACGCCGCCGCCTCTTCAACGCGTACTTTGCTGGCGGTTTTGCCCACCACCAGCGCCACCGTTGCGCCGCTTAACACGGTTTCTCCCTGCGGGAAGGGAATCGGCTCGCCTGCGCGAATAACGGTGTTATGTGGCTTGATAAACCACACCGCCGTTTTTGGCGGCGCGTTATAGGGGGCTTTTTCAAACGCCTCAGCCCAGGCCGCACGCTGGCTTTGGTGGTTTAGCGCTACGGCAAAAACAGTACCTTTCATTCCCATACTCCTCAAACCGACTGTCCAGTTATGATTTCATTAATATGTTAATGATCTGGTTTTATGCTTTTGCTGTTCGTTTCGCAATCAGAAGTGAATAATTTGTGATATGAATAACAATAAATTTACACCAATGGGTTAATTATCATTTAAATCAATTCATTAAAAAAATGACTTTGTTTCTGTTAGACTTTTGGGGTTACAACGTATTGTCTATAAAAGCATCTGTTTTAAATTGTTTACTTGTTAATGATGTAAGGGGGAAGGTGATGCATGATTCATTAACCATCGCGCTGTTGCAGGCGCGTGAAGCGGCGATGGGCTACTTCCGCCCGATAGTGAAGCGGCATAATCTGACCGAGCAGCAGTGGCGTATCGTCCGCGTGCTGGCCGAGCATCCCTCCATGGATTTTCACGATCTGGCGTTCCGCACCTGCATTTTGCGCCCAAGCCTGACCGGCATTCTGACGCGGATGGAGCGCGACGGTCTGGTGCTGCGCTTAAAGCCGGTGAATGACCAGCGCAAGCTGTACGTATCGCTGACGAAAGAAGGCAACGCGCTGTACCAGCGTGCTCAGGCTCAGGTGGAAGAGGCGTACCAGCAGATTGAGGCGGAATATACCCCGGAGAAGATGAAGCAGCTCACGGCGCTGCTGGAAGAGTTTATTGAACTCGGAAACCGACATATTGCCGCGCGGGACGAAGCGTAAAAACCCTAAATTCCAGGATGATTTTCGTAAAGTTTTCCCTTTCCAGGCCGAAAATTCTGTATCTGTCTGAGGAAAGAGAAAACATGTTAAATCGTATCAAGATTGTCACCAGCTTACTGCTGGTTTTAGCGATATTTGGCCTTTTACAACTCACGTCTGGTGGTCTTTTCTTCAATGCCCTGAAGCATGACAAAGAGAATTTCACCATTCTGCAAACCATTCGCCAGCAACAATCCACCCTGAACGGTAGCTGGGTGGCGCTGCTGCAAACCCGTAACACCCTGAACCGCGCGGGTATCCGCTATATGATGGATCAGAACAATATCGGCAGCGGCTCAACCGTCGCCGAGCTGATGCAGATAGCCTCTGCGTCTCTGAAACAGGCGGAAAAAAACTGGGCGGATTACGAAGCACTTCCGCGTGACCCGCGTCAGAGCGACGCTGCGGCACTGGAAATCAAACGTAATTACGATATCTACCACGGCGCGCTGGCCGAGCTGATCCAGCTGCTGGGGGCGGGCAAGATCAACGAGTTCTTCGACCAGCCGACCCAGAGCTATCAGGATGGCTTTGAGAAGCAGTACGTCAGCTATCTGCAACAAAACGACGCGCTCTATCAGACCGCGGTTGAAGACAGCAACAGCTCTTACCGCCAGGCTATCTGGGTGCTGATTAGCGTGCTGGCTGCGGTGCTGGTGGTGATTGTTGCCGTCTGGCTGGGTATTCGTCAGGCGCTGATTTCGCCGCTGAACCGTCTGATTGACAGCATTCGTCATATCGCCAGCGGCGACCTGGTGAAGCGCATCGACGTGGAAGGCTCCAACGAGATGGGTGAACTGGCTGACTCCCTGCGCCATATGCAGGGCGAGCTGGTGCGCACCGTGGGTGACGTGCGTAACGGCGCAAACGCCATTTACAGCGGTGCGAGCGAAATCTCGATGGGCAATAACGATCTCTCATCCCGTACCGAGCAGCAGGCTGCCTCTCTGGAAGAGACCGCCGCCAGCATGGAACAGCTGACCGCCACAGTGAAGCAGAACGCCGAGAATGCCCGTCAGGCGAGCAACCTGGCCCTGAGCGCATCCGAAACCGCGCAGAAAGGCGGGAAAGTGGTGGATAACGTGGTGCAGACCATGCGCGACATCGCCGGCAGTTCGCAGAAAATCGCCGATATTATCAGCGTGATCGACGGGATTGCTTTCCAGACCAATATTCTGGCGCTGAACGCGGCGGTAGAAGCGGCACGTGCGGGCGAGCAGGGCCGCGGCTTTGCGGTGGTTGCAGGTGAAGTACGAAACCTGGCGCAGCGCAGCGCCCAGGCGGCTCGCGAGATCAAGAGCCTGATTGAAGACTCCGTGGGGCGCGTGGAGTTGGGTTCAACGCTGGTAGAAAGCGCCGGTGAAACCATGGGTGAGATCGTGAATGCGGTAACGCGCGTGACGGACATCATGGGCGAAATCGCGTCTGCGTCTGATGAGCAGAGCCGCGGTATCGACCAGGTGGGGCTGGCGGTGGCTGAGATGGATCGCGTGACCCAGCAGAACGCCTCGCTGGTGGAAGAGTCTGCGGCGGCCGCGGCGGCACTGGAAGAGCAGGCGAGCCGTCTGACGCAGGCCGTTGCGGTGTTCCGTATTCAGCAGGAACAGATGAAGGCGCGCGAGTTCGCCTCCGCGAAAAGCGTTGCCGCACCGGTAGTGGCGCGTAAACCGGCGACCGCAGATGCGGGCGATAACTGGGAAACGTTCTGACGTTGTGTGTTTTGCCGGGTGGCGGCTACGCCTT
>NZ_JADCLG010000029.1:28412-105431 GCF_014982425.1 Enterobacter cloacae complex sp. I1M
CGTTTCGCCGGGTGGCGGCTACGCCTTACCCGGCCTGCGGAATTGGGTTTTGTAGGCCCGGTAAGCGCAGCGCCACCGGGCGATTTTACAGAGGCAGGCGCATGGCGCAGCGGGAAGCATACGCTAAACCGTGCGCCGTCTCTTCTTCACGTTTCTGGCGCATTTCCGGCGTCAGCGTCGTCATCATTTCAAACCCTAATCGCCTGTAGTAGGGCGCGTTCCACGGGACATCACGAAACGTCGTTAACGTCAGCGAGGTTAGCCCCAGCGTGCGGGCATGCTCTGCGACACGGTTAATCAACCGGCGTCCGAGACCTCGTCCCTGCCAGTCCAGATGAACCGAAAGTTCCACAATAAACAGCGAAGATGGCTGGGCTTCGGCGAGAATAAAGCCCACGGGCCTGTCGTCAGCCAGCGCCAGCCAGCTTAATCCGCGTCCGGCGTAACCGAGGTGATCTTCAACGGAAATAACCTCGCTGTCTGCCAGCCAGGCCAGCTCAGGAACGTCGCGAAATCGCTGCCCCGCCGCGCGTTCAATGGCGGGCAGGGCAGCGACGTCGTCGATGCGCGTCGGGCGAAGGGTGAACGCCGTCATCAGCCAGCGCTGCTCACAATTTTAATCTCCACCATGCCGATTCCCAGCTTGCGCGGAGCGTGACCGAGAATATTCCCTTCGTTAGTGGACTGCGGCTCGGGCGGCACAATGACCAGCGTATTGCTGCGCGTGGGGTTATCGAAATGCAGCGTGCTGGTGGTGACATCATTGCTCAGCGTCAGCATCTGTTCTTTATCGCCGACGCGCACCGGCACAGGACGGTTTGCGTTGGGACCAAATGCCCTGGCGGTGATCACCAGATCGAATTTCTCCGGCAGCGGATGGGTATACTCAATTTTCACCTCATCACCTAACTGCGCGTTAGACCAGCGCCCCCACGATTCGGGACGTGAAATACCGCTGAACTGCTTCACCTCTTCAGGCGCGCCGGCAACGTTAAAGATAAAGCTGTCAGCTTTATAACGAATGTCGTTGTCGACGATTTTCAGCAGGTCTACGTTGCGCTGATAGCGTGCGGTATCAATAACCGTATCTTTAAACGCGGTTTTCCCCTGCCACTGTGGTTTATCAACGTGTTGCACGGTCTGCTCGCCACCGAGTTGCCCCTGTGAGACGCACCAGTCGGTGGACAGTGACAGCTCTTGTGACCAGAGCTGGCCCATTTTGTAGCATTTATCGACCCAGACGAAATTATCGCGCGGGGCGAATTCCGCCAGCTGGAAGCGCAGTGGCGCGGAGTATTCGCTTTCCGGTAGCGGCTCGACGCGGTTATCCGACACGCGCAGCAGCAGAGGCAGGCGGAAATGGCTGCCGGAGAACGCGATCATTTTTTTATCCTGATCGATGGTGAAGTCGTTTATCTCTTTCGGGAAGTTCCACAGGCGAATGATATCCGGCTTCCAGGCGAGGATTTTTTCCTTCATGTTGAGGAAGATTTCCGACAGGGACTGGCCCGACAACGTACTGCGGCCCAGGCCAATGAAGTTATCGCCACCCAGAATATCCAGCACGGTAGCGCCGTTATCCATCGAGTTACGTTTAGCGGCAATGATCTCCTGCTGCGGTTTATCGCCGCGCAGCACAAAGAACAGGTTGCTGCGATCCAGCTTATTCAGCTCATCCCAGGCGCTGTTTTTCATCGCCAGATGGTCAGATGAAACGACGATGACCGTATTTTTGAAATACGGCGACGCTTTGATTTTCTCGATTAACGCCGCGATATGTTCCTGGCTACAGGTCACAGCGCTGAACGACTTGTTGTTTTTACCGTCAATGTCGTAGCCCTGACGTTTACAGGTGCGTGAGACGAAACCATCCGGATGATGCGTGTCGACGGTCAACGCAAACAGCGAGAAGCGTTTACCGGCGCGGGAAAGCTCCTCGAATTTCTTCCAGGTTTCATCCAGAACGGTATCGTCGTAAAAGCCCCAGTCGTTGCGGTAGGCCGGATCGGCGACCGTGGTTTTCAGCTCTTCGGAACCATATAAGTGATCGAAACCGTGGGAGCTCAGGAACACATCTTTCCCGGCAAAGCGCAGGTTAGCGCCCTGCATAAAGTAGTTTTCATAGCCCGAGTTTTTCAGGATATCGCCGAGGCAAATGTTCTGCGGGAAGAAGCTCGACATCGAGGCGGAGGCGTTACCTTCAAACGGGGCGAACAGGGGAATGCCGCACTGGGATGCCACCATCCCGGCGATGGTGTAATCCGTGCCAGGCAGTTGCATGGTGTGGCTGAAGTCGAGGCCCTGGTTTTTCAGCGCGCCGAGCTCTGGCGTCAGGTTCGGGAAAGCATCGTTGTCAAACCAGGTGCGTTCCAGACTTTCGCCGTAGATATAGACCAGGTTGAGTTTAGGGTTATCGATTTTCTTCGAGGGTTCTTTGTAATAGGCCGCAAAGTCCGGATCGCCATCGCGCGACTGGGATTTTACCAGCTCGGTAATTTGATGGAATGCCGGGCTGGCATCCACGGAGGCCAGCGCCAGGCACAGCGCCAGCAGGCTGTAGCC
The DNA here is from genome assembly GCF_014982425.1 of Enterobacter cloacae complex sp. I1M. NCBI lineage: Bacteria > Pseudomonadati > Pseudomonadota > Gammaproteobacteria > Enterobacterales > Enterobacteriaceae > Enterobacter > Enterobacter cloacae complex sp. I1M. The sequence goes on from NZ_JADCLG010000029.1 coordinate 30,975, forward strand.
ATGATGATGCGGACGGTGACGGCGACGGCGCAGAACCCAGGCCAGCGCGGCGAAGATGCCCACCAGGGCGACCACCAGCCCCAGACCCGGAAGGATGTACTTACCCACACCTGCGCCGGTCAGACTGTTGGTCAATGTGTAGAGCACCGCGTCGTTAATACCGTCGCCGGTAAAGTAATCGCTGGCATATAACGTAATGTTTAAAACAATAAAAATACCGAGCACCACCAGGGTGGCTACAAACCACCAGGTGTGACGACCGGCTTTCCAGGCATAAACGCCGATGGAAGCCAGGAAAAGGACAAGGGACATTAACTCTGACAACAGCAGATCCTCATCATGCCGGACGCTTAGCCGGCTAATTGCTTATTTTTTGGGTAATACAATGTAATTGCGATGTCGCTTAGCTGCAATTTTAGTGTCACGAAAGTGTGCTGTTGTTAGGATTTGGTTTATAAAATCGGATTTTTGAATACAGTCGCATCGTGGCATACGGAGGCTGAGGTGGTGGCAGGGGGTAAAAAAACGCACTTCACGCCGCGGTATAAGACTAATGTAATAAACGCGGCGTGTTGTGGCAGAAAAAGGGGGACGATCAGGAGAGGAAATTAACGCCTTGTTTCAGCACCAGATCGCAGGCTTTCGTTTTCACCTGTTTCGCCAGAGATGAATTTCCAAGGGTGCTGAGGTTCAACTGCTGACCATTTTGCGCGTTCAGCAGGCCCTGAATACCGTCCATATAGTTGGTGTCCGCTTTCTGCTCCTGGGTGTCCAGACCCAGTTTACCCAACACCTGGTTTTTGATGTTTTCGGTATCGGTGACGGAAGCCAGTTTCTGCTTCGCGCAGTATTCCAGAATACCCGCGGCGTTGTTCATCGTTCCGGCACTCAGGCTTTGGGAGCTGTTGCCCAGCAGGCCGGTGAGGGACGAGGCTGACAGCCCGCCCTGGGACGTGCCGCTCTCTTTGGTTAACTCACTTGCTGCGCTGGAGAGCGACTCCTGCCATGATGCGGCCTGCGCTGCGCCAGTCACCAGCAGGGCGCCAGTAAGGATGCTGATAAGAAATTGTTTTTTCATAATGATTTACTCAACAAGGTCCGTTTTGGGCCAGAAGTGGGTTCAGTATATACCTCTGCTCTTCCGGCGCTCCCTGGAAATATCTTAATACTCTTTGCCGGTGACGCGGCTGCGGTAGCTGTCCCAGTCGAAGATGACGTACAGGCTGTTACCCAGCTTCATGCGATCCATCACCCGCTCGCCAAGAAGTCGGGTCATCTCGTCGATATTGTGGTTCGTCAACATACCGGTTGGGCGTTTTGACGACGAACGGCGATCGACAATCTGGTTGATGATCACTTTTTCGTAGCGGGACTCCGTCTGGACACCGATCTCGTCGATGACCAGCAAATCCACGTTACTTAAATCATTCAGCAACTGTTCTTCGCTGGTTTCGCGATTACTGAAGGTGTCTTTCATGGCGGACATAATATCGGCCACGGTGATAATCAGCACTGACTTCCCGCGCAGCAGCAGCTCGTTGCAGATAGCGGCGGCGAGGTGATTTTTCCCGGTGCCGGGTTTTCCGCTAAAGATGAAGCTGGCGATGTTGCCGTCAAATTCATCCACGTACTGGCGCGCCTGGTTAAGGGCATTCATCTGCCCCTGAGACTCGACCTTATAATTCTCGAAGGAGCAGTTCTGGTGCAGAGGGCGAATGCCCGAGCGGTTAAAGGTGCGCTGCATTTTCATCGCGCGGTTTTCGCGGGCGAGGGCAGCCGCGCGAATTTTACCCTGCTCTTTTTGCCATGCCAGCAGCTCTTCACCGGTGGTGAAGGCGGGCTTCACGTTGGCAGGCATCATCTTCTGCAAACGTTTCATCAGGTCGCCGACGTTTTTCATTTCGCACCTCGGAATCCATCAGGGATTTTTTTGTCCGGTTCTGAAAAAGCATTGATATCACGTTTTGGCTGGCCGTTGTTGCTGGCGCGGTTGATTTGCAGACTGCGCGCGAATTTTTGCTGCCACTGAACATGGTGGAAGACTTTTCCTTCAGCTTGCCAGTATGCGGTAAAGGCTGCCAGCTCTTCCGGTGTCGCGGGCTGCGAGAGGGCTATTCCCCATAAGGCCGCCTGCCGCTGAAAATCGGCGTCCGGCTGCCAACCGGCGTACATGGGAAATTTCCCCATTGGAACGGCCACCGGGGCGCTGGCGGGTTCGTCAAAAAACTGATTATCCAGCATGACATCGCTCGCCGGGCGCGACAGCTTCTCTTCAATTTCCAGAAGCTGCGCCAGACGCTCCGGCGTGACCGCATAAAACGCCGGGGCGTTGTCGGCAAATACCGCGAGCGTGCCGCCTTCGGCGTGCGTCAACACACCGCGAGGATCGCGCATAAAGGCATCAATGCCAGCAATGCTGGTGGTCAGAATTCTGGAGGACATAACACTTTCTCAACTGATTACTACGGGCGTGATTGAGGGTTATGGTAGCACAGAGAGAGGGGAGGAAAGGAGAGGATTTCCCCGGTGGCGTTACGCTTACCGGGGCTAAAATCACAGGGGCTGGTTACGCGATGATGTTCAGCGTCACGTCGATATTGCCGCGCGTCGCGTTAGAGTACGGACAGACGATGTGCGCCGCATCCACCAGTTTTTTGGCTTCCGCTGCGTCCATCCCTTCAACGTGGATGTTCAGCTTCGCTTCGATACCAAAACCGGTTGGCAGCGGGCCGATCCCTACTTCGCCTTCAATAAAGGCGTCTTTTGGCAGAGCGAATTTATCGCGTGCCGCAACGAACTTCATTGCGCCCAGGAAGCAGGCGGAATAGCCCGCAGCGAACAGCTGTTCAGGGTTGGTTACTTCACCCCCCATGCCGCCCATCTCTTTTGGCACACCCAGTTTGACATCCAGAACGCCATCGGAAGACGTGGCGCGGCCATCACGGCCTCCGGTTGCTTTGGCTTTGGCAGTGTAGACAACTTTTTCTAAAGACATGGCAGGTTCCTCATCTTACGTTTATATGCGCTATTAAATAGCGCACGATGTTTTAAGTTAAAATTAGACGCGTAAAGTACAGCCTTACGCGCGATGCAGCTGTTGGCGCAAACTTTCGAGCTGTTGCTTGAGCGCCAGCATGGTGTCGGTATCACACTGCGCTGCACAGCCCACGGCGTGGGGTATCGTTACAGCCTGCTGTTGCAGCGCCCGACCCGCGTCGCTCAGGGTGACGGCGACCTGACGCTCATCCTGACGGGAACGCTGGCGGAGGATCAATCCTGCGCTTTCCAGGCGTTTCAGCAGGGGAGTCAGCGTGGCGGAATCCAGGAACAGCCGCTCGCCAATGTCTGACACCGTAATATCATCCTGTTCCCACAGCACCAGCATCACCAGGTATTGCGGGTAGGTCAGGTTAAGCGGCGCCAGCAGTTGCCGGTACAGCTTGTTAAGCGCCAGATTTGCCGAATAGAGGGCAAAACAGAGCTGGTTATCCAGCAGAAGCGCGTTGGTGGTGTCGTTCGTTTTTGCGTCCATGAAATGAATATAGATAGTGCGCGATACAATTGCAAGCGATTTTATTATACGCGTGGACGTTTGCGGTAAAGCCATAAGCCGGGGATCGACAGGCCGATGGAGAGCGCACCCACGATCGACGAGGCTTTAAGGAAGTTGCTCAGGAGCAGGATCATCTGGGGTTCGCTGTAGCCAAAATGGCTGATTTTGACGGCGGAGATCATCGCCGTATAGGCTGAAATGCCCGGGAACATAGGAATCACTGCCGCCACGGTGAATACCTTCGGGTGCGCCAGATACCAGCGGGACCACTGAATACCGATGCTGCCAACCAGCATGGAGGCGATAAACGTCGACCATTCAATATTAAAGCCCGCTGTCATCATGATCATACGAGAGCCGTGGCCAATGGCACCCAGCAGCGCACACCAGGGTAATGCACGCTGTGGGACGTTAAACACCATCGCAAAACCAACGGCGGGAAGGGCAGACAAGAGCATGTCCTGTGCCAGTGCGAGCATAAAATCCATCACGCCCATCCGCGTAACCCCCAGAGTGTCATGGCCATTACCACCCCGATACAGGTCGCCAGCGTCAGCAGGCTGGCTATCGCCCAGCGCGCCAGACCGGTGTTGATATGGCCTTTGAACATATCAGCGACGGCATTAATTAAGGGAAAACCTGGCACCAGCAGCAATACGCTGGCGGCCATCGCAACAGTAGGCGTGCTGGCGAAGTAGGGCTGGCGCAAAAGCAGGCCGGATACGGTTGTCGCCACAAATGCCGTGATGCAGAAGTTAATTTGCGGATGTAGCTGTCTGTGCGTCAACAGCTGGCGGACATACATTGCGATGCTGCTGGCAAAGAAGGTCACGACAGCGCCGTCCCAGCCGCCCGCGTTGAGCTTGCAGAAGCAGGCGCAGGACACTCCCACCATCAGCACAACCAGCCAGCGCGGATACCGGAGGGGTTTGATTTGATTGAAACGTTTTTCTATCTCCCGGAGATCGAGCAGCTTGTGTTCAGCAAGGATCACGATGTGCTGCACTTCCGTCACGACGTGCATGTTAATGCCGCGGTCATGATTTTTACGGGTGGAGGTCAGGCACTGTCCGTCTTTAATGGTGGTCAGCACAATGGCATTTGACGAGATGGAACTCTCAACGCTGTCCATCCCCAGCGCCAGCCCAAGGCGTGTGGAGAGCTCTTCGACGAGGGCGCTTTCTGCGCCGTGCTGTAAGAGAAAAAGCCCGCACTGAATACATAGCCGCGTGGTGGCACGTTGCGTAGACCGATCTGCCTGCATGAAACGCCCTGAAGAGAAGAGAGATTGCTTACTTTTAACACAAAGTGCAGGGCCCTTTGCGCTGGGCCAGATCAACATTTGTGCGATCAGTGGCGCGATGGGGGCGGAGGAAAGACAACATTGTTATTTATTTAATGAATGTGAAATTAGGATTTATAAAAACAATATATTAAGTATTTCTAATTTCATATTTTCGATCTTTTCACGCAATTTGAATTAAATTTAAATGGTCTTTATGCGATATTAGGCCTGTATTGGGCGTTTCTTAACCCATGTGATATTTGTTCTTTTTTGCGAGTATTAACCCGTTTGTACTTCGGAATGCAAACGTGTTTAACCTTGCAGGGTTAGTTCGTTCTTAAATAAAGAATTCATGACAGGGAGGGTCTATGTTGCCATTGAATGGTAAACACGGAGTGGTGATCAGCAGAGTACCGGTTATGCAAAATGGGTTAGGTGGCGTCATGTCGCGTCATTTTCCCGATTTTGAGATAACGTACTGCCGTTCGATGCAGGAGTTGACGTTATTACAATTGCGTCGCGCTGGGGTCGTTATTGCCGATATTTCGGGTGAGTATCGTAATCCACGCGGCACGCTTGAGCAATATTATGGGTTAATGAATCAGTACCGGGATATTCACTGGATATTCCTCGTTTCGCGCCCCCTTTATCCACTTGCAGTAGAGCTTCTTATGCGTCCGGAAAGCACGCTGCTTTCGGATATGGAACCCATTGAAGGCGTAATTAACGCTATTCGCGCGGGGAGTGAACGTGCCGAGCGAATAAGCCAGACGTTATTGATACCGGAAAATCCTGATATTGAAGAGGAGAGTGAGCAAATGATTGCGCTTACCCACTCTGAACGCAAGGTGTTGCGTTTGTTAGGTAAAGGTTGGGGAATCAACCAAATAGCCACGCTACTTAATAAAAGTAATAAAACGATCAGTGCACAGAAAAACAGTGCAATGCGTCGCTTATCACTTCGCAGTAATGCCGATATGTACGCGTGGATAAGCAGTACCCAGGGAATGCGAGAACTCAGTTTAATGTCGGCTTATGGAGAGTTTGAGGAATGGAAAAGACCACTGCAACAAAACATATCGCCGTCATCGAAAGCTGCTCAATGAGCGCTATGGGGCTGAAGCATCTTTTTGCGATGCCCGCCCTAAGCCATTACCAGGTGCACCTGTTTGCCAGATTTGACAGCTTCAAAGCGGCGCTCTCGGAAATCTCATTCTTTGCCGTAATTTATTCATTGTCCGATGAGCGTGAGGAGCGGCGAAACTGTCTGGCCTGTTTGCGGGATCTCACCTTCACCCACAGCGACGTCAAGCGTATCGTGCTGGCCTCTGATGAAATGGAGGCGAGACTGGTCAGCCATCTTTCGCCTTCTCGCTTACATGGAATTATCAGTAAATCGGTTCCGCTGAAGCAGTTAATGGAGGGGCTGGAGACATTACTCAGCGAAACGCATCACGTGAACGACAACGTGTACAATCACTGGTGTGTGAGCCAGCATCGTATGCTAAGCCCAACTGAAAGGGCGATTCTGCGATATATGTCATCGGGTTTTTCGATCCCTGAAATTGCGGCACAGCTTGAACGCAATATCAAAACCATCCGGGCGCATAAGTTTAACGCAATGGTAAAATTGGGCGTCAATTCTGATGTGGGATTACTGGATGCGGCAGATATCCTGGCGCATCTCCCGGTCAGGGAAATACGCCGTTCCGCTCTCACCGTTCCTTCTTTCTCGTAGTGTTAAGTGATGCGCCAGAATTTTTCTGGCGCAACGTTCAAATACAGACATCAACCCATTTTGCTGCGGTCAGTTCCGCCATTCTGTCGGGCGATATACGCACCGCACTGTGGATGGCGCCCGCTGCGGGTAACACTTCGGTGTACTGTTTTAAAGTGATGTCACAGTAAACAGAGAGCGGATTTTCCAGTCCAAAAGGGCAGACGCCGCCAACAGGATGACCCGTCAGGGTTACTACCTCATCGCAGCTGAGCATTCGGGCTTTTGCGCCGAATGTCTCTTTGAGCTTTTTGTTATCCAGACGCGCATCGCCTTTTGCAACCACCAGAATCACATCATTTTTAATTTTCAGTGACAGCGTTTTGGCAATTTGGCCGGGTTCAACGTTGTGCGCGGCAGCAGCAAGGGCAACAGTCGCTGTGCTTTGGTTAAGCTCGATGATTTCTATATCCGGAGCGTGTTCGGCGAAAAACTGCTGTACAGACTGCAAACTCATTGATTCCTCCTGACAAATATCTTCCGTAATCTGTCATAAGAATTTAGTCGCTGTAAATATCCCTTAAGTAACAAATATCCGTCAGGGGCGATTTCTGGATCGCCTTCACATTCACAGAAACCGGTTACAGTAACCGGTTGCAGAGCGTGATGCAGAGATTAATACTGAGTTTGTAACTTCCCCTGTATCGAATAATAAGAGCTAATTATGAAACCATTCCGTTTGAGCAGTACCGCAGGTACACGATCCGGCAAGGTTGTGACGCTGATGTATGGAACAACGTGTGACGTGAGAACGTCCGAAACGAACGTCTGACAGGAGATCTGCTATGTCTGCCAACCATGCTGCATTTAATCTGATTTTCCGCTTCGTTGAAAATTATGTCAGCCCTATTGCCGGGCGCATCTCTTCCCAGCGTCACGTTATGGCGATTCGTGACGGGTTCATCTCGGCAATGCCGTTTATGATTGTCGGGTCGTTTTTATTAGTGTTCGCTTACCCACCTTTTTCGCCAGATACCACCTGGGGCTTTGCCCGCGCCTGGCTGGATATGGCGAAGCAGTTTGAAGGTCAAATTCTGACGCCGTTTGATATGACGATGGGGGTGATGTCCCTCTATATCTGTGCGGCTATCGCCTACAACCTGGGCAAACATTACGTTAAAACCCATCAGCTGGATCCGTTCATGTGCGCGATGCTGTCGCTGATGGCGTTCCTGCTGGTCGCCGCCCCTAAAACCAAAGGCGCCTTACCGGTTGATAGCCTTGGAGGCACCGGGATTTTCACCGCTATCCTGGTGGCGATTTACTGCGTTGAGATGATGCGTTTCCTGAAAGCACATAATATCGGGATCCGCCTGCCAGATCAGGTTCCGCCGATGATCAAAAACTCGTTTGACCTGCTGATCCCGGTGCTGGTGGTGGTGCTGACACTCTATCCGCTGAGTCTGTTGATCCAGTCGCAGTTCGGTATGCTGATCCCACAGGCCATCATGTCGATATTCAAACCGCTGGTCTCTGCGGCGGACTCGCTGCCAGCGATCCTGCTGGCGGTGCTGATTGGCCACCTGCTGTGGTTTGCCGGGATCCACGGCGCAGCGATTGTCTCGGGTATGCTGCAAATGTTCTGGCTGACGAACCTGGGGGCGAACCAGACCGCGCTGGCGGCGAGCCTGCCTTTACCACACATCTTTATGGAAGCCTTCTGGACGTTCTTTATTGTGATCGGTGGGTCAGGAGCGACGATGGGGCTGGTGTTCTGTTACCTGCGTAGCCGCTCCGCGCACCTGCGCTCCATTGGACGCCTGAGCGTGGTGCCAAGCATTTTCAATATCAATGAACCGGTGATTTTTGGTACGCCGATTGTGATGAACCCGGTGTTCTTTATTCCTTTCCTGCTGGCGCCGATGGTCAATGCCGTACTGGCATGGGCAGCGATGAAGTTTGATCTGATTGGCCGCGTGATTTCCGTTGTGCCGTGGACGGCACCGGCTCCGGTTGGTGCCGCCTGGGCGCTGGGCTGGGATTTCCGTGCAGCCATTCTGGTGCTGGTTTTGGCCTGCGTTTCCGCCATTATCTATTTCCCGTTCTTCAAGGTGTACGAGAAACAGTTGCTTCAGCAGGAAGCGGAAGAAGCACAGCGTAATGGGGAAGAGGAAAATCAGCAGGTCGCTTAGGTAAAAGCAAAACGGCAACGCAGGTTGCCGTTTTTAGTGTTTGTTCCCTCTCTCTGCGAGTTTCAGGCAGGGCCAGACTACTTAAGCGTGCAATCGCCGCACTGCTGGACATCCGGCAGACGGTAGCGCTGACAGCAGGTACGACGCACCAGAAGTCCCTCACGCGGAACCACGGTGCGGTAAAGAGGGTTATCCCGCCCATCCGACAGCTGTCTGGCAAAGAAACAGCTCTGACGCAGCGCATCCACTTTCTCGTCGCCGAGCAGCGGCTTCATCTCCGTTAAATACCAGTGGATAAGATACCCGGTATTACTCCAGATCAGTTTGCCGTTGATCTCCCCCGTCGCTTCCAGCGCATCAATGACCGGAACCAGCGCTCTTGTAATCAACCGTTCCATACGCGCCTGCGCTGACAGGTGACTCGCGCTCGGATCTTCGTGTACATCAATCCAGAAACAGGCGGCGCGTCCGGTCTCATGGAATTCGACGTGGAAATGTTCCGACGAGAGATCGAGCATCGTTTCCTGGGTCAACAGGGCCAGCATGACAGGCGGCACCATCAGCCCGATATACCATTGTGCCCAGAGGGAAAGCAGCGGTTTATTTTCCCGCGCCAGCGTCGGTTGGTTACGATAAATATGGTCGGAATAGGTTGCCAGCAGTGACCGCAGCTCGGCAGGTCGTTGCCACTGAGTCAGCGTCAGAGCATGATGCGGCGGTGCTTCATCCAGTTTGATGAAATCCAGCAGATGGGCGCGTGTTACGGCGATTTTTTCCCGAATGGCATCCGCAAGCGTCGTTTCTCCGGCGGAGAGTGGAGCTCGCCAGAGCAGTGGCTCAACGATGTGTGCGGTACGAGTCGCCATAGTGTGGATTACAAATCTAAATGATAATGATTGCCAATCCTAACTATAGATAAAACCGAGCGCAAGCGTTTTATCCTGGCGCTGTGAAGGCGGTTTCAGGCGATATGAAGCTCGTCGCTCAGCAGAATGCTGTTGCGTCCCATATGCTTGGCTTCATAGAGGGCTTTATCGGCTTTCGCCAGTGCGCCATCAACGTCTTCACCTTCGAACATGGCTATGCCAATGCTGATGGTCACGTTAGTGGCGACGCTTTCGTTAAACATGTGGGGGATTTTGAGATCGTAAACCTTCTGACGTATGCGTTCAGCTGTCTGGCGCGCTTGCTCCAGTGGGATGTTACTTAAAAGCACCATAAATTCTTCCCCGCCAAACCGGGCGACAACATCGCGTGAGCGCACGGCGTCGCGGATCGCAGCCGAGACCCTGATCAAGGCCTGATCGCCCATCATATGGCCGTAATGATCGTTGTAGGCTTTGAAATGGTCGATATCCATCAGCAGCACAAAGTGCTCGCCAGCGTCAGGCCTGGGGAGGTTCTCAAGCCGGCTTTGCAGCCCGCGACGGTTATATAGGCCGGTGAGCGGGTCCATCATGCTGAGATCGGTCAGGGTTTCACGCTCTTCGAGCAGTTCGGAAAGCAGCTCCTGGGCGAAACGGTCATTACGCCGCTGAAGAACATGATGGATACCAATGGCGACCACCGGCAGCGCGAAAAAATAGGCCATTCTCAGCCAGTTTTCGGACGGGCTAAGCCACAGGCAGGATATAAAAGCGGGAAATGAATGTAACGTAAAGGCTTTAATATTACTGGCGAAAGCCAGAGACCCTATAAAAAGCACTGTTAATAGCGCCATCATTAAATAGGTTGCGTGATCGTGCGTTATTAACAGAAATTTTGAGACGATCTGCCATGCCCATAAAAACCCAAAAATAGCTGAAACAGCAGGGATATTTATTTTTCGCGTGCTATTTTTCCAGTGCCAGATAAGTAAGCCAGTGCTGGCAGTCAATACGGCAAACAGGGGGAATGATAACACACGAACGGAATAGAGAGGGTTTGTTACCGAGAACAATGCTGATGCAGCGTTCAGAAATAAAAATAAACGTAAAGAAAGCTGATATTTCTTGTTGACTAAGGACAGCCAGGATTGTGATGTCATATGCGTGCGTTTTTATTAAAACTCAATTAAAACAATGAGCAAGGTGTTGTTATGTATTATTGGTCGCTACAAAATTGAATTTTTATTATCAGAAAAACGTTATCGGAAGTTAACAGGTGGGCAATTTATCACCTTACACATTCTCTGTCATTATGGGAAAGCAATTGCTGGCGTAATTTCTTACGTCGCATGCTGACAAGTGATAATTACTATCATATGATACTGGTTATCATTATCAGTGCGAGAGGTGAAACCATGTTGAGCAAAGCGCTGGGAAGTGGGTGGGGAATATTGCTGCCTGGTTCCATTATCGGTGGGCTGATGTTTGCCGATCTTCCCATTGATGTCTGGAAAGCAATGATTGTTTCGGGCTTGCTGGTGACATCCGCGATGATCTGGCACAAACAGTTACGGCATTACGTGCTGTTGCCATCATGCGTTGCGCTAATCAGTGGACTGCTGGTGATTCTGATGAGTTTGAAATAAAAGGGAAAAAAAAGAGGTACTGCTGAAGGGATGTAAGATAATTGGTGCGAGGGGGGGGACTTGAACCCCCACGTCCGTAAGGACACTAACACCTGAAGCTAGCGCGTCTACCAATTCCGCCACCTTCGCACAGTCATCTTACTGGTTTGATATCGCCTCGTTGGTGCGAGGGGGGGGACTCGAACCCCCACATCCTAAGGACACTAACACCTGAAGCTAGCGCGTCTACCAATTCCGCCACCTTCGCCCAGTGCGAGCAATATCAACGTGATTTATGGTGCGAGGGGGGGGACTTGAACCCCCACGTCCGTAAGGACACTAACACCTGAAGCTAGCGCGTCTACCAATTCCGCCACCTTCGCATACCATCGACACTGTAAAAGTATCGTAACCACGGAGGCGCATTCTAGATGTTTTCAGCTTTACGTCAACAGAAAATTGCGCACGTTGTTTTGATTGCTGCAAAAATGGGCGATGGCAGCGTCAGCCATCGCCGGGCAGGGGAATTACTTTTTCGCCTGGCGCGTCATCACGGTGCGATACACCTTAAAGCGGCCTGTCTGGGCGATTACTTCGTGGAAGCCGAAGGTTTCATCCAGCACTTTCGGATACGCCAGGAAGGCATTCGCCACAATACGTAGCTCACCGCCGCTGTTAAGGTGACGGGTTGCGCCACGGATCAGCGTTTGCGCCGCTTCAAGGCTGGTCTCCATCCCGTCGTGGAACGGCGGGTTAGAGATGATCATGTCAAAGCGACCGGTCACGTCGGAGAAGACGTTACTGGCAATCACTTCGCCTTCAATGCCGTTCGCAGCAAGCGTGGCGCGGCTGGCTTCTACCGCCGGGGCGCTCACGTCACACAGGGTTAAACGCACTTTTGGTGAGTGGCTGGCGAGAACCGTTGACAGCACGCCCGCGCCACAGCCGACATCCAGCACCTTGCCCTTGGTGTGCGGCGTCAGGGTGGAAAGCAGCAGCTTGCTGCCCGTATCAAGCGCGTCACGGCTAAACACACCCGGCAGGGTTTTAATGGTCAGGCCGTCAAGCTGGTACTCGTCCCAGAAGGTGTTGGCATCAAAAGTGGTCTGTTTTTCCAGACGGCCATGATACAGGCCGCAGCGTCGGGCGCTGTCGATTTTCGTCAACGGCGCGTAGCCTTCGAGCATCTGCTCTGCGCTTCGCACCCCGCTGCGGTTCTCACCGACGACAAAAATATCGCAGCCGACCGGCAGCAGAGAAAGCAGGTTCATCAGCTGGAACTGGGCTTCCGGTTTGTTCTTCGGCCAGTAGTAAATGAGCGTATCGCAGTCAGCAATATCGCTCTGCTCCGCCACCAGGCTAAAGCGTGCGCGCTCGCCCATCTGGCGGCTCAGCACCTGCCAGTGGTGGTAGTATTGGGTGTGGGCACGGCTTTCAGCACAGTCGAAACGTGCGGGCAGGTCATCCTGCATATCTCCGGCAAACAGAATACGGCTTTCTTCGAAATCATCACTGTGACGCAGCAAGACTTCACTTGCCGGGGTAAATGCAGACATGAATTGTTCCTCAATAAACTCAGGCGGGGATTATAGTAGGTAGATGGCGCAGTTTCGACACATTTGCTATATTTGCGCGCCTGAGAGACAGGAGTTTTCGCTATGACATCCCGACGAGACTGGCAGTTGCAGCAGCTGGGCATCACCCAGTGGGCTTTGCGTCGCCCGACGGCGTTGCGGGGCGAAATAGCCATCTCCATCCCTGCGCATGTCCGCCTGGTGATGGTGGCAGAAGTGCCGCCTGCCCTGAACGAACCCCTGATTGAGGATGTCCTTCGCACCCTGAAGGTGACAAACGATCAGGTATTACAGCTGGCGCCCGAAAGCGTCGCGATGCTTCCCCCTGACAGCCGCTGTAACAGCTGGCGAATCGGGGCGGTGGACGAGCTACCTCTTGAAGGAAGCCAGATCAGCTCGCCAGCGCTGGACGAACTGAAAGCCAACCCAAAAGCGCGTAGCGCGCTATGGCAACAAATTTGCGAATATGAACACGATTTCTTCCCTCACGACGGCTGACCTGGCCACCGCGTTCGCGATTGAAACACGCGCCCATGCCTTTCCGTGGAGCGAAAAGACGTTTGCCAGCAATCAGGGCGAACGCTATTTAAATCTCCGCCTGGACGTTGACGGTGCGATGGCCGCGTTCGCCATCACGCAGGTCGTTCTGGACGAGGCGACGCTGTTTAATATCGCGGTCGATCCCGCTTACCAGCGCCGCGGGCTGGGCAGGGATCTGCTTGAGCACCTCATTCGTGAGCTGGAAACCCGTGACGTTTTCACCCTGTGGCTGGAGGTGCGCGCGTCCAATGTCGCCGCCATCGCGCTCTATGAAAGCTTAGGCTTCAACGAGGCGACTATCCGCCGTAACTACTACCCCACCGCAGAGGGACGTGAAGACGCCATTATCATGGCTCTGCCGATTGGATAACGAAAATAAGGTTGTAACGATGAAATGGGACTGGATTTTCTTTGATGCCGACGAAACGCTGTTTACGTTTGACTCGTTCGGCGGCCTACAGCGGATGTTTCTCGACTATAGCGTGACGTTCACCGCGGAAGATTTTCAGGACTATCAGGCGGTGAACAAGCCGCTGTGGGTGGATTACCAGAACGGAGCCATCACCGCGTTACAGCTTCAGCATCAGCGTTTTGACGTCTGGGCTGAACGGTTAAACATCAGTCCTGGGGTGCTGAACGAGGCCTTCCTGAATGCGATGGCGGATATCTGCGCGCCGCTGCCCGGCGCCGTTTCTCTGCTGGATTCGCTGAAAGGGAAGGTGAAGCTTGGGATCATTACCAACGGCTTTACCGCGCTTCAGCAGATCCGCCTTGAACGCACTGGCTTGCGCGATCATTTCGACGCGCTGGTGATCTCCGAAGAGGTAGGCGTGCCGAAGCCGGATCCGCGTATTTTCGATTATGCGCTGGCGCAAGCGGGCAATCCTGACCGCGATCGCGTGCTGATGGTGGGGGATACGGCAGAATCTGATATTCTGGGAGGTATGAGATCGGGCCTGTCGACCGTCTGGCTGAATGCGCATGGCCGCACGCTGCCGGAAGGCATCGAGCCGACCTGGACCGTAACGTCATTGAACGAACTGGAGCAGCTCCTGTGTAAACAATGATTGCCTGCCCCCTGTTGATGGGTAAAATAGCCGCATTTTTCGTATTCCATGATGCGCGGCCTGCTGCCGCGCTTACCTAAGAAGAATTGATTATGACGTTGTCTCCTTATCTGCAAGAGGTGGCCAAACGCCGCACTTTTGCCATTATCTCGCACCCGGATGCCGGTAAAACGACCATCACCGAGAAGGTGCTGCTGTTCGGACAGGCGATCCAGACCGCGGGTACCGTTAAAGGCCGTGGCTCCAGCCAGCATGCTAAATCCGACTGGATGGAGATGGAAAAGCAGCGTGGTATTTCGATTACCACCTCCGTGATGCAGTTCCCGTATCATGACTGCCTGGTGAACCTGCTGGACACCCCGGGGCACGAAGACTTCTCCGAAGATACCTACCGTACCCTGACGGCCGTGGACTGCTGCCTGATGGTGATCGACGCCGCGAAAGGTGTTGAAGATCGTACCCGCAAGCTGATGGAAGTCACTCGTCTGCGCGATACGCCGATCCTTACCTTTATGAACAAACTCGACCGTGACATCCGTGATCCGATGGAGCTGATGGATGAAGTGGAAAACGAGCTGAAAATCGCCTGCGCGCCAATCACCTGGCCGATTGGCTGCGGCAAGCTGTTCAAAGGGGTTTACCACCTCTATAAAGACGAAACCTACCTGTATCAGACCGGTAAGGGCCACACTATTCAGGAAGTCCGTATCGTGAAAGGGCTGGACAACCCGGAGCTGGACGCCGCTGTCGGTGAAGAGCTGGCCGCGCAACTACGCGATGAGCTTGAGCTGGTCAAAGGCGCTTCTCACGAGTTCGACAGAGAGCTGTTCCTGAGCGGTGACATTACCCCGGTCTTCTTCGGTACCGCACTCGGCAACTTCGGCGTTGACCATATGCTCGACGGTCTGGTTGAGTGGGCCCCGCAGCCGATGCCGCGTAAAACCGACACCCGCGAAGTAGAAGCGAAGGAAGAGAAGTTCTCCGGCTTCGTCTTTAAAATTCAGGCCAACATGGACCCGAAACACCGTGACCGCGTCGCCTTTATGCGCGTGGTTTCCGGTAAGTACGAAAAGGGCATGAAGCTGCGTCAGGTGCGTATTGGTAAAGACGTAGTGATTTCCGACGCGCTGACCTTCATGGCGGGCGACCGTTCCCACGTGGAAGAAGCCTATCCGGGTGACATCATTGGTTTACACAACCACGGTACCATTCAGATCGGCGATACCTTCACGCAGGGCGAAATGATGAAGTTCACCGGTATCCCGAACTTCGCGCCGGAACTGTTCCGCCGCATTCGCCTGCGCGATCCGCTTAAGCAGAAGCAGCTGCTGAAAGGCCTGGTCCAGCTTTCGGAAGAGGGGGCTGTACAGGTGTTCCGCCCTATCGCCAACAACGATCTGATCGTGGGCGCGGTGGGTGTGCTCCAGTTTGACGTGGTAGTTGCCCGTCTTAAGAGCGAGTACAACGTGGAAGCGATTTACGAATCGGTGAACGTGGCGACCGCGCGCTGGGTTGAATGTTCAGACGTGAAGAAATTCGAAGAGTTTAAGCGTAAGAACGAAGTTCAGCTGGCGCTGGACGGTGGCGATAATCTGACCTATATCGCCCCGACTATGGTTAACCTGAACCTGACGCAGGAACGTTATCCCGACGTTCAGTTCCGAAAAACGCGCGAGCATTAATTCCCTCACAGAGCACGGCAGCCGCCGTGCTCTTCTTTAATTCCAGTGTTATTAAACCCTTGCGGAATGTTCTTAATTCAACGTAATTTTTCGCTATTCGTTCGTTTTTTCCCCAATTCTGAATGCACCCCTCTGATTGTGATCTATATTTAACTCAGTGTTTAGCACCGGGCGTGGATGAATTAACTGTTCAATGCATGTCCACTGGTTCTCCATTTCGCCCGTGTGTTAATTCGCAATATATAAAACCAAGATTTAGGGAAGTATGTCGCCCAAATAACGGGCAAAACACAGGAATAAATCGATGAATATGACAAGACTGAAGATTTCTAAAACTCTGCTGGCTGTAACGTTGGGTAGTGTCCTGGTAAGCGGTTCTGCTCTGGCGGAATCCAGCACCATGGATAAAGCGCAAAATACCGCTAATACCGCAGGGGAAAAAATCGATAGCTCTATGAATAAAGTCGGTAATTTCATGGATGACAGCTCTATCACAGCAAAAGTGAAAGCCGCACTGGTGGATCATGAATCCATTAAGAGCACCGATATTTCTGTTAAAACCGACAACAAGGTTGTCACTCTGAGCGGTTTCGTTGAAAGCCAGACCCAGGCTGAAGAGGCCGTTAAAGTAGCGAAAGGCGTTGAGGGCGTAAGCTCTGTAAGCGACAAACTGCACGTACGTGACAGCAAAGAATCGTCGGTGAAGGGCTATGCCGGAGATGCAGCAACTACCAGCGAAATCAAAGCTAAACTGTTAGCTGACGACATCGTGCCATCCCGTATGGTGAAAGTTGAAACCACCGATGGTGTGGTCCAGCTGTCCGGTACGGTTGAGAACCAGGCACAAAGCGATCGTGCCGAGTCAATTGCGAAAGCTATTGATGGTGTGAAAAGCGTCAAAAACGATCTGAAAACGAAGTAAAGCAGTACCACTCGCCCGTCTGGCTGAAAACCGCGGGCGAAATAAAAACGACTCTGGAAAAGCCGGTGAGTGACCTGAGCGCTCACGTTTAGCGGCCGACATTAACTATGGTAAAGGAGAGGCTTATGTTTCGTTGGGGCATTATATTTCTGGTTATCGCGTTAATTGCCGCCGCATTGGGCTTTGGTGGACTGGCGGGTACCGCGGCATGGGCAGCGAAAATTGTTTTCGTCGTCGGTATTATTCTGTTCCTGGTCAGCCTGTTTACGGGTCGACGTCGCCCGTAGCAAACGCAATAGTTATTAAACAAACTCAAGCCAGTCCTCGTGACTGGCTTTTTCTCGTTTGAGAACCATCGGGAATGTGCGTTACTGTGTCTCATCAAAATAATCAAAACAGGAAGGCAGAGGTGGGGCAACGAATTCCCGTGACGCTCGGCAATATTGCGCCGCTGACGTTAAAACCGTTTCATGCAGGCCAGCTTGCGCTGGTCTGTGAAGGGGGCGGGCAGCGCGGTATTTTTACCGCCGGCGTGCTCGACGAATTTATGCGCGCGCAATTCAACCCGTTCGATCTCTACTTCGGTACCTCTGCCGGGGCGCAGAACCTCTCCGCCTATGTCTGCAACCAGCCCGGCTATGCGCGCAAAGTGATTATGCGCTACACCACCTCCAAAGAATTCTTCAATCCGGTACGCTTCGTGCGCGGCGGGAACCTGATCGATCTCGACTGGTTACTGGATGCCACCTCCAGCCAGATGCCGCTGGCCATGGATACCGCGTCACGACTGTTCGATACCGGCAAAGCGTTCTGGATGTGCGCCAGCCGTGGCGATGACTATTCGCCGGGTTACTTTTCGCCGCAGAAAGAGAACTGGCTGGATATCATTCGCGCTTCCAGCGCGATCCCGGGTTTCTACCGTACCGGCGCGCTGCTGGAGGGGATAAACTATCTTGACGGCGGTATCAGCGACGCGGTGCCGGTACAGGAGGCCGCACGGCGCGGGGCGAAAACCATTGTGGTGATCCGCACGGTGCCTTCGCAGATGTATTACACCCCACAGTGGTTTAAGCGGATGGAACGCTGGCTGGGCGACAGCAGCCTGCAACCGCTGGTGAATATCGCGAAGCAGCATGAAACCACCTACGGCGCGATGCAGCGTTTTATTGAAAAACCACCGGGCAAGCTGCGCATCTTTGAAATTTACCCGCCGAAGCCGCTGCTGAGCATGGCGCTGGGCAGTCGGCTGCCTGCGTTGCGTATGGATTACAAAACGGGGCGGCTATGCGGGCGATACTTCCTGGCGACCGTCGGGAAAATGCTGGCCGAGCAACCGCCTCTTCATCGGCATAAAAGCATCATATTGCCACCCGCTAGTGTGGCCAATGACGCGGTGGCGATGCCGTTGGTGGACGCGCCGCAGGCCAACGACGGCATACTCGATAACGAGGACCTGGCGTGACGCACTCTTTTATCGATACCCATTGCCACTTTGATTTCCCGCCGTTTAGCGGGGAGGAAACATCAAGTATTGCGCGTGCGGCTGAGGCCGGTGTGAGAGCCATTATTGTGCCCGCTATTGAAGCGGCGAGATTCGAGAAAGTCCTGGCGCTTGCCCAGGGTCACGATGCGCTGTATGCCGCGCTGGGTCTGCATCCGATCGTGATTGAGCACCATCTTGATGACCATCTCGACAGGCTGGATGCCACGCTGCAAAACGCGGATACGAAGCTGGTTGCCATCGGTGAGATCGGCCTCGATCTCTATCGTGAAGATCCGCAGTTTGAGCGCCAGCAGACGATCCTGGATGCGCAGCTCCGGCTGGCAAAGCGCCACGATCTGCCGGTGATCCTCCACTCCAGGCGTACCCATGACAAACTGGCGATGCACCTGAAGCGCATCGACGTGCCGCGCAGGGGCGTGGTCCATGGTTTCGCTGGAAGCCTTCAGCAGGCGCAGCGTTTTATCGAGCTGGGCTATAAAATTGGTGTCGGTGGCACTATCACCTATCCGCGAGCCAGCAAAACCCGGGATGTGATGGCGCAACTCCCCCTGTCTTCGCTCCTGCTGGAAACGGATGCCCCTGACATGCCGCTGAATGGTTTTCAGGGCCAGCCCAACCGTCCGGAGCAGGCGGCGCGCGTTTTTGATGTGCTGTGCGAGCTGCGTCAGGAGCCTGAAGATGTGATTGCCAGCGCGCTGCTGGAAAATACCCGCGCGGTCTTCGGCATCACGCTATAGATAAAGGGCCGGGCGGATCACCGTGATCTGCTGCCTTTCCAGGGCCTGCGCCAGCGGCTCGATGTCCTCCGGCGCGGCGCTCCGCCATCGCGCCGCCTCCCCGTAAACCCCATGGGCATGAAACGCGTTGATCCGCACCGGAACGTTCCCCAACGCGTGGATAAAAGCGGTCAGCGATGACAGATGTTGCAGATAATCACACCGATCGGGGATCACCAGCAGGCGCAGCTCCGTCAGGCGATGACGATCGGCCAGCCAGCGGATGCTCTGCTTGATCAGCGTGTTTTCGCGCCCGGTCAGAAAACGGTGATGTTCATTGCCCCAGGCTTTCAGATCCACCATCGCGCCGTCAAACACCGGTAACAGCTTTTGCCAGCCGGTTTCGCTTAACAGGCCGTTGCTGTCCACCAGGCACGTCAGATGGCGCAGGGACGGATCGGCTTTGATCGCGGTGAACAGCGCAACCACAAACGGCAGCTGCGTGGTGGCCTCACCCCCGCTGACGGTCACGCCCTCAATAAACGGCGCGGACGTGCGGATCCGTGAGAGGATCTCCTCGACGCTGTATCGCTGCGCCATCGGCGTCGCCTGCTGCTGACACAGGTGCAGGCAGGTGTCGCACTGCTGACAGTGACTCTCCTGCCACCAGACGCGCCCGGCCTGAATCGTCAGCGCATCATGAGGACAGTGGGGAACACAGTCGCCGCAGTCGTTGCAGCGCCCGATGGTCCATGGGTTGTGGCAGGTTTTGCAGCGCAGGTTACAGCCCTGGAGGAACAGCGCCAGGCGGCTGCCCGGCCCGTCCACGCAGGAGAAGGGAATAACCTGACTAACTAAAGCGCATCTGCTGTTCATGGCTTATCACGCGTGGCTGACGTTCCAGAATACGGGTATTGCGCGCGGCCTCCTCGCCGAGCCAGGTGGTGTTGGTGCGCGAGCCGGCCTCCCGATATTTCTCCAGGTCGGAGAGCCGCACCATATACCCGGTGACGCGCACCAGGTCGTTTCCGGCCACATTCGCGGTGAACTCACGCATACCGGCGTTGAACGCTCCCAGGCACAGCTGCACCACCGCCTGAGGATTGCGTTTAACCGTCTCATCCAGGGTGAGAATATCGCTGATCCCCGAATGATAGTGTTTATGGTGCGGGGCTACGGCCAGCAGGTGGCTGATGGGATCTGGCTCGTCACCGTACGGCAGACGCGCCCCCGGCGTGGTGCCTGAATCAGAACTGATCCCTGACTGTGCGTGCAGCATCGCGCGGTGCTGCCAGCCGTGTTTCACCGGCGTGTTTTCTACGAACGCCGCCAGCTGTTCACTGATGCGGTAGCCCAGCGCATTGGCCTGCTCGTTTTTACCGTACCGTCCCGTAATGCCTGCTTTCTCGCACAGCACGTTTACCGCTTCGGCCAGACCGTACATGCCAAACATCGGTACAAAACGATCGGCATCAATCAGCCCCTCTTTCACCAGGAAGCTATTCTCAAAGAAGCCGGATTGTTCATATAAAAAATCGCAGCGCGCATTGATGATCGCGATTTGTTGCTGGCAGTAGTGGGGAAGGGTACGGGTGAAAAAGTCTTCCGGTGAGCGGCTGTGCTCCGCAATCGCTTTCAGGTTAAGGCGCACCAGCGTGCTGCCGCCGCCCGCCAGCGGCAGGGAGTTGTAACAGCTCACCACGCCATAGCGACCTTTTGTGAAAATTTTATCATTTACCGGGCCATTGGAAATATGCGGCTTACTACACTCACAAATGTTTTTCGCCACGCTCATCAGCAGATCGTCAGGGGTGACGTCCGGGTCGTAAATAAAGGTCAGGTTCGGCGCGACCTGCTTCAGCTCTGCGTCCGCTCGCAAAATGGCACGCGTGACGGGCGTATCCGCCGGGCCGATATTGGCATGCATAAAGGCATCGGGCAGGGTTCTGTCCAGGTAACGCCAGAAACGTTTTATTCGGCTATCGATTTCATCCTGTGTTAGAATTTTAACATATGGGTTGAGTATCTCATCGAGCTGACCCAGATAGACTGGCATTGATGTGACGGACGGAACATGGTGATAAAGGATAGTGAGCAGTGAGAGGGCATCATCCAGATCTTTCGCCCCTTCCAGCTCCAGCCATTCTGAGCCGTTAGCCAGAAATTTAGCGTAGTCCGGCAGCACGTAGCGCGGTTTGTAAGGTGCATGACCTTCGAACATGTCGCAGATGTATCCCTCGTCCAGCGCGGCGCGGGCCGCCTCTGGCAGAGCGGGATAGAGCAGATTGTTCTCCGCTTCCAGCGCCAGAAAATGACGTTTTTGTTCCGGGGTTAACACCGGGCTGGTCACAATGTGCTGGCATCGTTGTTGCAGGGCGTCGGGCATGTTCAACTTCCTTGAGGGTTCTGCGGATGGTGAACGAATTGTAAGAAGCCAGCCTGCCGGGGCTTTTGATCCGACAGGGGGTATCGCTGCTTTTGTCGGCGGTTGACGCATGAAAGTTTGAAGAAGATCTCATTACAGTAATGCAAATTTGCACACAGTTTTCATTAACTGTGATGAATGTCGAAGTGTGGATGCGGGTGAATGTTAGAATACTCACAGACCCGCAAGGTAAAATTTATACGGCACTGCCGTTGGAGAATGTTATGACCGATTTAACTGCAAGCAGCCTGCGCGCGTTGAAACTGATGGACCTGACCACCCTGAATGATGACGACACCAATGAAAAAGTCATCGCCCTGTGCCATCAGGCAAAAACGCCAGTGGGTAATACCGCCGCCGTCTGTATCTACCCGCGTTTTATCCCGATTGCCCGCAAAACGCTGAAAGAACAGGGCACGCCGGACGTGCGCATTGCGACCGTGACTAACTTCCCGCACGGTAATGACGACATCGAGATCGCGCTGGCGGAAACCCGCGCGGCGATTGCGTACGGCGCAGACGAAGTTGACGTGGTTTTCCCGTACCGCGCGCTGATCGCCGGCAACGAGCAGGTCGGTTTTGACCTGGTGAAAGCCTGTAAAGACGCATGTGCGGCGGCAAACGTGCTGCTTAAAGTGATCATCGAAACCGGCGAGCTGAAAGAAGAGGCGCTGATTCGTAAAGCGTCTGAAATCGCTATCAAAGCGGGCGCGGATTTCATTAAAACCTCTACCGGTAAAGTGCCGGTCAACGCGACTCCGGAAAGCGCGCGCATCATGATGGAAGTTATCCGTGATATGGGCGTGTCCAAAACCGTTGGCTTCAAACCGGCAGGCGGCGTGCGTACCGCAGAAGACGCGCAGCAGTTTCTGGCGATTGCCGACGAGCTGTTCGGCGCCGACTGGGCGGACTCCCGCCACTACCGCTTCGGCGCGTCCAGCCTGCTGGCCAGCCTGCTGAAAGCGCTGGGTCACGGTGACGGTAAGAGCGCAAGCAGCTACTAAGTTTGAATTGCCGGGTGGCGCTACGCTAACCCGGCCTACAGGATCGTAGGGCGGGTCAACATACCCGCCGCCATTCACCCGATTCCGCATGGAGGTTACCGTGTTTCTCGCACAAGAAATTATTCGTAAAAAACGTGATGGTCATGCATTAAGCGACGAAGAGATCCGCTTCTTTATCAACGGCATTCGTGATAACACCATCTCTGAAGGGCAGATTGCGGCTCTGGCGATGACCATTTTCTTCCACGATATGTCGATGCCTGAGCGCGTGTCCCTGACCATGGCGATGCGAGATTCAGGAACCGTTCTGGACTGGAAAAGCCTTAACCTCAACGGCCCGATTGTGGACAAACACTCCACCGGCGGTGTGGGCGACGTGACCTCCCTGATGCTTGGCCCGATGGTGGCAGCCTGCGGCGGTTACATCCCGATGATTTCCGGGCGCGGCCTGGGTCATACCGGCGGTACGCTCGACAAACTGGAAGCCATTCCGGGCTTCGATATCTTCCCGGATGACAACCGCTTCCGCGACATTATTAAAGACGTTGGCGTGGCGATTATCGGCCAGACCAGCTCTCTTGCGCCAGCAGACAAGCGTTTCTACGCGACGCGTGACATTACCGCGACCGTAGACTCCATCCCGCTGATCACCGCCTCTATCCTCGCCAAAAAGCTGGCGGAAGGGCTGGACGCGCTGGTGATGGATGTGAAAGTGGGCAGCGGCGCGTTTATGCCGACCTATGAACTCTCTGAGGCGCTGGCTGAAGCGATCGTTGGCGTTTCCAACGGCGCGGGCGTGCGCACCACCGCACTGCTGACGGACATGAACCAGGTGCTGGCGTCCAGCGCCGGTAACGCCGTTGAAGTCCGCGAGGCCGTGCAGTTCCTCACAGGCGAATACCGTAACCCGCGCCTGTTCGATGTCACCATGGCGCTGTGCGTTGAGATGCTCATCTCCGGCAAGCTGGCCAAAGACGACGCTGACGCGCGCGCGAAGCTTCAGGCGGTGCTGGACAACGGCAAAGCGGCGGAGATCTTTGGTCGGATGGTGGCGGCGCAGAAAGGCCCGACCGACTTCGTGGAAAACTACGCGAAATACCTGCCCACCGCGATGCTCAGCAAAGCGGTCTATGCGGACAGCGAAGGCTTTGTCTCGGCTATGGATACCCGCGCGCTCGGCATGGCGGTCGTGTCTATGGGCGGCGGTCGTCGTCAGGCATCGGACACCATTGATTACAGCGTCGGCTTTACCGATATGGCCCGTCTGGGCGACAGCGTTGACGGCCAACGTCCGCTGGCGGTGATCCACGCGAAAGACGAAGCCAGCTGGCAGGACGCGGCGAAAGCGGTGAAGGCGGCAATAACTCTTGACGATAAAGCACCGGAAACCACACCGACGGTCTATCGTCGTATCACTGAATAGCGGTATACTGATCTGATCGCATTTTTATGAAGCACTAAGTACGGAGAACAATTATGAAACGTGCATTTATTATGGTGCTGGACTCATTCGGCATCGGCGCAACCGAAGATGCAGAACGTTTTGGTGACGTGGGTTCCGATACCCTGGGTCACATCGCGGAAGCCTGTGCAAAAGGCGAAGCGGACAACGGTCGTAAAGGCCCTCTGAACCTGCCAAACCTGACCCGCCTCGGGCTGGTAAAAGCGCATGAAGGTTCTACCGGTAAAATCGCAGCCGGTATGGACGGAAACGCGGAAGTGGTGGGCGCCTACGCGTGGGCGCACGAGCTCTCTTCCGGTAAAGATACGCCGTCCGGTCACTGGGAAATCGCTGGCGTGCCGGTGCTGTTTGACTGGGGTTACTTCTCCGATCACGAGAACAGCTTCCCGCAGGAGCTGCTCGATAAGCTGGTGAAGCGCGCCAACCTGCCGGGCTACCTCGGCAACTGCCACTCTTCCGGTACCGTGATTCTGGATCAGCTCGGCGAAGAGCACATGAAAACCGGCAAACCGATTTTCTATACCTCTGCTGACTCTGTGTTCCAGATCGCCTGCCACGAAGAGACGTTTGGCCTGGATAAACTGTACGAGCTGTGCGAGATCGCCCGTGAAGAGCTGACCGAAGGCGGCTACAACATTGGCCGTGTTATCGCGCGTCCGTTTATCGGCGACAAAGCGGGTAACTTCCAGCGTACCGGCAACCGTCACGATCTGGCCGTGGAGCCACCGGCGCCGACCGTGCTGCAAAAACTCGTCGACGAGAAAGACGGCCAGGTCGTTTCCGTAGGTAAAATCGCGGACATCTACGCTAACTGCGGCATCACCAAAAAGGTCAAAGCGACCGGTCTGGATGCGCTGTTCGACGCCACCATCAAAGAGATGAAAGAAGCGGGCGACAAGACCATTGTCTTCACCAACTTCGTGGACTTCGACTCCTCCTGGGGTCACCGTCGCGACGTCGCCGGGTATGCTGCGGGTCTGGAGCTGTTTGACCGCCGTCTGCCAGAGTTGATGGAGCTGGTGGGGGAAGATGACATTCTGATCCTGACCGCTGACCATGGCTGTGACCCGACCTGGACCGGTACCGACCACACCCGTGAGCACATTCCGGTGCTGGTGTACGGCCCGAAAGTCAAACCGGGCTCGCTGGGTCATCGTGAAACCTTCGCGGACATCGGCCAGACGATTGCGAAATACTTTGGTACGTCTGACATGGAATATGGCAAGGCTATGTTCTAAACGGATTGGGTGAGGCCTGATGCCCTCGCCCCGACCCTCTCCCACAGGGAGAGGGAGAACAGAATGTAGGCCGGGTAAGGCGCAGCCGCCACCCGGCAAAAACAACAATGTAAAAGGAACTGAAGATGGCAACTCCTCACATTAATGCAGAAATGGGTGATTTCGCTGACGTCGTATTGATGCCGGGCGACCCGCTGCGCGCGAAACACATTGCAGAAACCTTCCTCGAAGACGTGCGTGAAGTGAACAACGTGCGTGGCATGCTGGGCTTCACCGGTACCTATAAAGGCCGCAAAATCTCCGTGATGGGTCACGGCATGGGTATCCCATCCTGCTCCATCTACACCAAAGAGCTGATCACCGATTTCGGTGTGAAGAAAATCATCCGTGTCGGCTCCTGCGGCGCGGTGCGCATGGACGTTAAGCTGCGTGACGTGGTGATCGGCATGGGCGCGTGCACCGACTCTAAAGTCAACCGCATTCGCTTTAAAGATCATGACTTTGCGGCCATCGCTGATTTTGACATGGTGCGTAACGCGGTTGACGCAGCAAAAGCGCTGGGCGTTGACGCGCGCGTGGGCAACCTGTTCTCTGCCGATCTGTTCTACTCGCCAGAAGGCGACATGTTCGACGTGATGGAAAAATACGGCATTCTGGGCGTGGAAATGGAAGCGGCCGGTATCTACGGCGTGGCGGCTGAATTCGGTGCGAAAGCGCTGACCATCTGCACCGTGTCTGACCATATCCGTACTCACGAGCAGACCACCGCTGCCGAGCGTCAGACCACCTTCAACGACATGATCAAAATCGCGCTGGAATCCGTTCTGCTGGGCGATAAAGAGTAAGAGCTGTTGTGCCGGGTGGCGGCCTCGCCTGACCCGGCCTACGGTTTTGTAGGCCCGCTAAGCGCAGCGCCAGCGGGCTTTTTTACTAGCGCACGGCCTGAGCAATCCACGCCGATACATCCCGCAGCTCTTTTTCCTGCTCCGGAAAATCCCCAATCAATGCATCACACTCCTGCTGCAACATATCCGCCCGATACAGACAGCCCTGTAAACGTGCGGCCAGCGCCTCCAGCGGTGCAGGATTGAGACTATCCGTAAAGACCTGCGTGCGGGTAATATGGCCCTTCTCCACGTCAAAGTGCAGCTCAACGCCGCCCCATGTAAATCGCTCATCCAGCAGGTGTGAAAACGCCGGTGCCTGACCGAAGTTCCACTCCCAGCTGCTCTGGCGCGCAAAGGTTTCCGCGAAGTTGGGCAGGTCCGGTGTTTTGTCAGGGGAGATCACTTCAGCTTCTACCCGCTCACCGTAATGTTCGAAGAAGGCTTCACGGATCGCATCGCAAATGCGTTCATGAGTAATCCCCGGCAGCAGATCCACCAGATTCGCCACGCGACCGCGCACGGAGGTAATGCCTTTCGCCTGGAGCTTTTTCTTGTCCGGGTTCAGATAGTTTGCCAGACGGCTCAGATCGGCATTCAGCAATAATGTGCCGTGGTGGAATCCGCGATCCATCGTTTCGCGGTAGGCTGAGCCTGACACTTTCCGGTCCCCTTCAGGTGTTTTCACTACCAGATCGTTACGACCCGAGGCTTCAGCCGTCACGCCGAGCGAATTGAGCGCGTTGAGCACAATGGAGGTCGAGATGGTTTTGTCGTATTCCGGCTTGCCCGCCATAAAGGTAAAGCAGGTGTTGCCGAGATCGTGGAACACCGCACCGCCGCCGCTGCTGCGGCGCGCCAGGCGGACGTTGTCCTCTTCCATACGGCGGGTGTTACACTCTTTCCACGGATTTTGCGCGCGGCCAATAACGACCGTATCAGCGTTGCGCCAGAGAAACAGGACGCGCTGGGTGGCGGGCATCTGGCGGAAGATGCACTCTTCCACCGCGAGATTAAACCAGGGATCGTAAGAGTCAGAGATAAGCAGGCGTAACGTCGACATGGCAGAGTTCCTTTTCCGAATCATCCGCCTACTTTATCACTATTCTTTCTTCTCGCTCTCTTCCTCTTCGGGAACTGACTTGCTGGCGGTTAACAGGAACGGCGACTGCTGCCAGCGGGTGCGCTTGCCTTGCAGCAGCGTGCGCGCCAGTACCACGCCAATCGCCAGCGAGAGCAGCAGCATCAGGCGCAAAATATTGGTGGTGTTATCCACCTGTTTGGCTTCGGTTGGCAGGGTGTGGGTGTCGAGTGTCAGACGTAAATAGCCGAGTGGGCCATTCTTGCCCTGAATGGGTTCAACGATTTGTTGATTGAAATAACCGCCAGCTTTTTTGCCGTCCAGCGCCAGCCTGTCGCGCACGTCGACATGCTCACCCGCGCGGGCAATCAGGTCGCCCTGTTCATCGTACACGCCCGCATCCAGAATGCGGCTGTTTTCCGTAAGCTGGCGCAATACCTGCGCTATCCGCTTGTCATCCGGTGTTTCGGTGCGCATAGACGGCGCAACGTTGAGCGTCACCTGGCGCGCCAGCGTACGGGCCAGTTCTTCAAACTGCGGGTTACGCTGTCGTTGGTGATTCTGGCTAAACCAGGATGCCCCCTGCATAAGCGCCACTAATAGTGCGAGACAGATCAGGACAATCACGGCGCGATGAAGCCGGAATTTCAGTTTTGCGCGAGCCATATTCCACCTGCTTAAAATTTACGGCTTAATGTTGCCAGAAGTGATGGTTACAGGGTAGCCTCATGCGTTATTTTCCCTCTGGAACCTTCCGGCGCGAACGAAATTACAGGAGCTTCAATGCCGAACATTACCTGGTGCGACCTGCCAACGGATGTCTCTTTATGGCCAGGATTGCCGCTCTCTTTAAGTGGCGATGAGGTGATGCCTCTCGATTACCACGCTGGCCGTAGCGGCTGGCTGCTGTACGGACGCGGCCTGGATAAGCAACGCCTCACCCAGTATCAAACTAAACTGGGCGCAGCGATGGTCATCGTTGCGGCCTGGTGCGTGGAAGATTATCAGGTTATTCGCCTGGCGGGTTCCCTGACGCAGCGCGCCACGCGTCTGGCGCACGATGCCGGGCTGGACGTAGCCCCGCTCGGCAAAATTCCGCACCTGAAAACGCCTGGCCTGCTGGTGATGGACATGGACTCCACCGCCATTCAGATCGAGTGTATTGACGAGATTGCTAAACTGGCGGGCAGCGGCGAGCTGGTGGCGGAAGTCACCGAGCGCGCGATGCGCGGCGAGCTGGATTTCACCGCCAGCCTGAGACAGCGCGTGGCGACCCTGAAGGGGGCCGATGCTAACATTTTGCGTCAGGTGCGCGATGAACTGCCCCTGATGCCAGGACTGACGCAGCTGGTGCTCAAGCTGGAGACGCTCGGCTGGAAAGTGGCGATTGCCTCCGGTGGGTTCACCTTCTTTGCCGATTACCTGCGTGACAAGCTGCGTCTGACCACCGTGGTGGCAAACGAGCTGGAGATCATGGACGGCAAACTCACCGGACAAGTGATTGGCGACATCGTGGATGCGCAGTACAAAGCCAATACGCTGACGCGTCTGGCGGAGAAATATGCCATTCCGGTCGAGCAGACCGTAGCCATCGGCGATGGCGCGAACGATCTGCCGATGATCAAAGTTGCCGGACTGGGTATTGCCTACCACGCCAAGCCGAAAGTGAATGAAAAGACGGAAGTCACTATCCGTCATGCTGACCTGATGGGCGTGTTCTGCATTCTCTCCGGCAGCATTAATCAAAAATAGCGGCCTGCTTTTGTAGGCCGGGTAAGCGTCAGCGCTATCCGGCGCGCAGACCGCACAGAAATAACGAGGTAAACCGTGGCGAAAGCTCCAAAACGCGCATTTGTCTGTAATGAATGTGGTGCGGATTATCCGCGCTGGCAGGGGCAATGCAGCGCCTGTCATGCCTGGAACACCATCACCGAAGTGCGTGGTGTGGCGGCTTCGCCGAGCGTGGCCCGCAATGAACGGCTGAGCGGCTATGCGGGCAATGCAGGCGTGTCGAAGGTACAAAAACTTTCGGATATCAGCCTTGAGGCGCTGCCGCGCTTCTCAACCGGATTCAAAGAATTTGACCGCGTACTCGGCGGTGGCGTAGTGCCGGGCAGCGCCATTCTGATCGGCGGTAACCCGGGCGCGGGTAAATCGACCCTGCTGCTGCAAACGCTCTGCAAGCTCGCCGAACAGATGAAAACCCTGTACGTCACGGGCGAAGAGTCACTCCAGCAGGTGGCGATGCGCGCGCACCGCCTCGGTCTGCCGACCGGCAATCTGAATATGCTCTCGGAAACCAGCATCGAGCAGATCTGCATGATCGCCGAAGAAGAGCAGCCGAAGCTCATGGTGATCGACTCCATCCAGGTGATGCACATGGCGGACATTCAGTCGTCACCGGGGAGCGTGGCGCAGGTGCGTGAAACGGCTGCGTACTTAACGCGCTTTGCCAAAACGCGCGGCGTAGCGATAGTGATGGTGGGCCACGTCACCAAAGACGGCTCGCTGGCCGGCCCGAAAGTGCTTGAGCACTGTATCGACTGCTCGGTGATGCTCGACGGCGATGCGGATTCCCGTTTTCGTACCCTGCGCAGCCATAAAAACCGCTTCGGCGCGGTGAATGAACTGGGCGTGTTTGCCATGACCGAGCAGGGGCTACGCGAAGTCAGCAACCCGTCGGCCATCTTCCTGAGCCGTGGCGACGAAATTACGTCCGGTAGTTCGGTGATGGTGCTGTGGGAGGGGACGCGTCCGCTGCTGGTTGAAATTCAGGCGCTGGTGGATCACTCGATGATGGGTAATCCGCGGCGCGTGGCGGTCGGTCTGGAACAGAACCGCCTGGCGATCCTGCTGGCGGTGTTGCACCGTCACGGCGGCCTGCAAATGGCGGATCAGGACGTGTTCGTCAACGTGGTTGGTGGGGTGAAGGTTACGGAAACCAGCGCGGATCTGGCGCTGTTGCTGGCGATGGTCTCCAGCCTGCGTGACAGACCGTTGCCGCAGGATCTGGTGGTATTTGGCGAAGTAGGGCTGGCGGGCGAAATTCGCCCGGTGCCGAGCGGTCAGGAGCGTATCTCCGAAGCGGCAAAACATGGCTTCCGCCGCGCAATTGTTCCGGCCGCCAACGTGCCGAAAAAAATCCCGGAAGGGATGCAGGTTTTTGGCGTTAAAAAACTCGCAGATGCGTTAAATGTCTTTGACGACTTATAATTACGTATTCGATTTTGCAGGAGGCACCGTAATTTATGTCATCATTTGACTACATCAAGACCGCTATCCGCCAGAAGGGTTGCACATTACAGCAGGTAGCGGACGCCAGCGGCATGACCAAGGGCTACCTGAGCCAACTGCTGAACGCCAAAATCAAAAGCCCCAGCGCGCAGAAGCTGGAAGCGCTGCACCGTTTTCTGGGGCTTGAATTTCCGCGGATGCAAAAGAACATTGGCGTGGTGTTCGGTAAGTTCTACCCGCTGCATACCGGCCACATCTATCTGATCCAGCGCGCCTGTAGCCAGGTCGACGAGCTGCATATCATCATGGGTTATGATGAAACCCGCGATCGCCAGCTGTTTGAAGACAGCGCCATGTCGCAGCAGCCCACCGTGCCGGACCGCCTGCGCTGGCTGCTTCAGACCTTTAAGTATCAGAAAAATATTCGTATTCATGCCTTTAACGAAGAGGGCATGGAGCCGTACCCGCACGGCTGGGACGTGTGGAGTAACGGCATCAAAGCGTTTATGGAAGAGAAGGGCATTGCGCCTAACTGGATCTACACCTCTGAAGAGTCCGACGCGCCGCAGTTCCGCGAGCATCTGGGCATCGAAACCGTGCTGATCGATCCTAAACGCACCTTTATGAACATCAGCGGGGCGCAGATCCGCGAGAACCCGTTCCGCTACTGGGACTACATTCCGACCGAGGTGAAGCCGTTCTTCGTGCGTACGGTGGCGATCCTCGGCGGCGAGTCGAGCGGGAAATCGACGCTGGTGAATAAGCTGGCGAATATCTTCAATACCACCAGTGCGTGGGAGTATGGCCGCGATTACGTCTTCTCACACCTCGGTGGTGACGAGATGGCATTACAGTATTCCGACTACGATAAAATCGCGCTCGGTCATGCCCAATACATTGATTTCGCGGTGAAATACGCCAATAAAGTCGCCTTTATTGATACCGATTTCGTCACCACGCAGGCGTTCTGTAAAAAGTACGAAGGACGTGAGCACCCGTTTGTGCAGGCGCTGATTGATGAATACCGCTTTGATCTGGTTATCCTGCTGGAAAACAACACCCCATGGGTAGCCGACGGCATGCGCAGCCTGGGCAGCTCGGTAGACAGGCGTGAGTTCCAGACCATGCTGGTGGAGATGCTTAACGAGAACAACGTTGAGTTTGTGCATGTGGAAGAGTCGGATTACGACACCCGTTTCCTGCGCTGCGTCGAGCTGGTGAAAGAGATGATGGGTGAGCAGGGGTAAAAGATTTACCCCTCACCCTAACCCTCTCCCCAAAGGGGAGAGGGGATCGCACGGAGCTGTCTTTACCCTCTCCCCCGTGGGGAGAGGGCAGGGTGAGGGGGAACAAACCACTCAGAACTCAACCACCACTTTCCCACGCATATGCCCCTCCAGCACCATGCGGTGCGCTTCGGTAATGCTTTCCACGCTCAGCCCGTGCAGCGTTTCGCTGAGCGAGCTTTCCACCACGCCGTTATCCACCAGCTTCGCCACCTCATTTAAAATCTCGCCCTGGCGCGCCATATCCGCGGTCTGGTACATGCTGCGGGTGTACATAAATTCCCAGTGCAGGGCGGCAGATTTGGACTTCAGCTTGTCCTGGTTTAGCGGATGCGCATTTTCAACGATGGAACAAATGTGTCCCTGAGGGGCAATCAGATCGCTGACCGCATCCCAGTGCCCGTCGGTGTCGTTGAGGATAAAAATGTAATCCACAAAGGTGAGCCCCTGTTTCGCCAGTTCACCCTTCAGGTCGCGGTAATCTACGACAACGTCAGCCCCGCGATCGCGACACCATCGGGCGGAATCTTCTCGTGAGGCGGTTGCGACGATCTTCACCTTACTGTTGTGCTTCGCAAACGGGATCGCCAGCGATCCGACTCCACCCGCGCCGCCAATTATCAGCAGCGTTTTATCTGCGTCGGCATCCTGAATCTTCAGCCGTTCAAACAGGCCTTCCCACGCGGTGAGCGCCGTCAGCGGCAGTGCTGCCGCAGAGGCCCAGCCAAGGTTTGCAGGCTTGTGCCCGACAATGCGCGCATCGATAAGCTGGTGCGTGGTATTGCTGCCCGGTCGGGTGATATCCCCCGCGTACCATACTTCGTCACCCGGTTTAAATCCGGTGACGCCAGCCCCGACGGCTTTGACGATCCCGCTGGCATCCCACCCGAGAATGCGCGGCTCCTTCAGCACGCTTTTAGCAATGCCTGCATGTACCTTGGTGTCCACCGGGTTTACGGAGACGGCTTTCACCTCCACCAGCAGATCGTACTCGCCGGGCTGCGGCATCGGCGGGGTAATTTCAACGAAGGTGGAGGGATTTTCTGGGTTAACGGCAATGGCTTTAACAGACATGATGTTCTCCTCAATGAATGCGTTGTGTTGAGGCTAGTCTATTAAGTGGTCAGTTGCATGATAAGATGGACAATCAAGAACTCAGCGTTCGTACAGGGTGAACAATCATGTTTAAACAGCTACAGGATATGGCGCTGTTTGCGCTGGTGGCTGAGATGGGAAGCTTTACTGCGGCGGCCCAGAAGGCTGAACTGCCGAAATCCAGCGTCAGCCAGCGCATTAGCCAGCTGGAGCAGCAGGTGGGGATCCGCCTGCTTAACCGCACGACGCGCAGAATAAGCCTGACGTTTGCGGGCGAGCACTATCTGGTGCACTGCCGCGAGATGCTGGCGGCCAGCGAGCGCGCGGAGTATGCCATTCAGCGCCTGCGAGAAAACCCCAGCGGACGGCTGAGGATCACCTGTCCGGCAGGGATTGGCGCGACGCTGCTGGCGCATATGAATGCCGAGTTCCAGCTTCGCTACCCTGACGTGTCGCTGGATGTATCAATCTCAGACGATGTGGTGGATCTGGTCGAGTCGGGCTTTGACGTGGCGCTGCGCACCGGCAAACCGCAGGATTCTTCCCTGATTGGTCGCATGATTGGGCACTGTCCGCGCTACATGCTGGCCTCGCCTGACTATCTGGCGCGTCGGGCGCCGTTAATCCATCCCCGACAGCTGGTGGATCACCGCTGCATTACGCACCGGGCATGGTCGGAGTGGCTTCTGCGAAGCGAGAGTGAGGATTACCGCTACCTGCCGGATAACGCCCACATGACGGATAACCTGGTGTACGCCCGAGAATGCGCCATTGCCGGGGCGGGGATCACGCTGTTACCCGCATTCCTGCTGGAAGATAAAATTGAAAAGGGCGCGCTGGTAAAGGTGCTACCGGAGTGGCGCGTTGAGGGGAACGATCTCTGGCTGGCCTATCCGAGCCGTAAGCTCAATTCGCCTGCGCTGATGAGCTATATCGACTTTGCGATGCAGTTTGATGAGGTGAAGCGGTATTACGTGGGCAAATAAAAAAGCCGGGTGGCGGCTTCGCCTTACCCGGCCTACACACTGTGCGGCCTGATGCCCTCACCCAGGCCCTCTCCCACGCGGAGAGGGAACAAACATAAAAAACGGCAACCGAAGTTGCCGTTTTGCTTTTATTTCGCAATACGCTTGTACTTAATACGCTTCGGCTCCAGCGCGTCTGCGCCCAGCGTGCGTTTCTTGTACTCTTCGTATTCGGTGAAGTTACCTTCGAAGAACTCCACTTTACCTTCGTCCTGGTAGTCCAGAATGTGGGTCGCGATACGGTCAAGGAACCAGCGGTCGTGCGAGATAACCATGGCGCAGCCCGGGAATTCCAGCAGGGCGTTTTCCAGCGCGCGCAGGGTTTCGATGTCCAGGTCGTTGGTAGGTTCGTCGAGCAGCAGAACGTTGCCGCCAACCTGAAGCAGCTTCGCCAGGTGCAGACGACCACGCTCACCGCCAGACAGCTCGCCCACGCGTTTGCCCTGGTCGGTGCCCTTGAAGTTAAAGCGGCCAACATAGGCGCGGCTTGGCATCTCGGTGTTGCCGATACGCATGATATCCAGACCGCCGGAGACTTCTTCCCACACGGTTTTGCTGTTGTCCATCGCGTCACGGAACTGGTCAACGGAGGCCAGCTTCACGGTCTCACCCAGGGTGATAGAGCCGCTGTCAGGCTGTTCCTGACCGGACATCATGCGGAACAGGGTGGATTTACCCGCGCCGTTCGGACCGATGATGCCGACGATAGCGCCTTTCGGTACGGAGAAGGTCAGATCGTCGATCAGCAGGCGGTCGCCGTATGACTTACGCAGGTTGGTCACTTCAACCACTTTATCCCCCAGACGTGCTCCAGGCGGGATAAACAGTTCGTTGGTTTCGTTACGCTTCTGGTATTCGGTGTTGTTCAGCTCTTCGAAGCGTGCCAGACGGGCTTTGCCCTTGGACTGACGGCCTTTCGCGCCCTGACGCACCCACTCCAGCTCTTTCTCAATAGATTTACGGCGCGCCGCTTCCTGAGACGCTTCCTGCGCCAGACGCTGATCTTTCTGCTCCAGCCAGGAAGAGTAGTTGCCTTCCCACGGAATCCCTTCACCGCGGTCCAGCTCCAGGATCCAGCCCGCCACGTTGTCGAGGAAGTAGCGGTCGTGGGTAATTGCCACCACGGTGCCTTCGAAGTCGTGCAGGAAGCGTTCCAGCCACGCCACGGATTCCGCATCCAGGTGGTTGGTCGGTTCGTCGAGCAGCAGCATGTCTGGTTTTTCCAGCAGCAGGCGGCACAGCGCCACGCGGCGGCGTTCACCACCGGAGAGATTCGCGATTTTCGCATCCCAGTCCGGCAGACGCAGGGCATCTGCCGCGCGCTCCAGCTGCACGTTCAGGTTGTGACCGTCGTGCGCCTGGATAATCTCTTCAAATTTGCCTTGCTGAGCGGCCAGTTTGTCGAAGTCCGCATCCGGCTCGGCGTATTTGGCATACACTTCATCCAGACCTTTCAGGGCGTTAACCACTTCGGATACCGCTTCTTCAACGGATTCACGCACGGTGTGTTCCGGGTTCAGCTGAGGTTCCTGCGGCAGGTAGCCGATCTTGATGCCAGGCTGCGGACGGGCTTCACCTTCGATGTCTGTATCGATGCCGGCCATGATGCGCAGCAGGGTGGACTTACCGGCACCGTTGAGACCCAGAACACCGATTTTTGCGCCCGGGAAAAAGCTCAGCGAGATATTTTTAAGAATATGACGTTTCGGCGGGACAACTTTGCCGACACGATGCATGGTATAAACGAATTGAGCCACGTTGGACTTCGCCTCTTTTATCGTGATGAGAATGAATTTCAGCCTCGAAGTGTAGCCTTTTTCACGCCCTAATCCCAGCCAGGAACGTCGGGAGTGTTAAAACGCGCAAGAAAGGTAAAAAAGTGTCCATGACGTGGCGCGTTGTGGGATGCCTGGTTAGCATAAGTTGAGGTAACTTTCACGTGGCAAGACGCTGCAACTGACGAAAAACAATGAGGAAGAGCTTGTGGAAAAAGCCAAACGGGTGGTCTGGCGTCTGCTGGCTGCCAGCGTATGCGTAATGGCGGTAAGCCAGGCGGTGCATGCCGATTCACTGGATGAACAACGTAACCGCTATGCCCAGATTAAGCAGGCATGGGACAACAAGCAGATGGATACCGTGCAGGCGCTGATGCCGACGCTGAAGGATTATCCGCTGTATCCGTATCTGGAGTATCGTCAGATCACTGATGATCTCATGAATCAACCGACCGTCACCGTAAATAACTTCATTCAGGCGAACCCGACACTGCCGCCTGCGCGTACCCTGAAGTCCCGGTTTGTGAACGAGCTGGCCCGTCGCGAAGACTGGCGCGGCCTGCTGGCTTTCAGCCCGGATAAGCCGGGCGCGACGGAAGCGCAGTGTAATTACTATTATGCGAAATGGGCGACCGGTCAGCAGGAGGAAGCCTGGACCGGCGCGAAAGAGCTGTGGTTGACGGGCAAAAGCCAGCCAAACGCCTGTGACCCGCTGTTCAGCGCCTGGCGCGCCTCGGGCAAGCAGGATCCGCTCTCTTACCTGGAACGTATTCGCCTGGCGATGAAGGCCGGAAACACCCGGCTGGTTACCGTGCTGGCGGGCCAGATGCCCGCGGATTATCAGACCATTGCCTCTGCCGTTATCAGTCTGGCAAACGATCCCAATACCGTGCTGACGTTTGCGCGTACCACCGGCGCGACCGATTTTACCCGCCAGATGGCGGCGGTGGCCTTTGCCAGCGTGGCGCGTGAGGATGTGGAAAACGCCCGGCTGATGATCCCGCAGCTGGTGCAGGCCCAGCAGCTTAATGACGATCAAACCCAGGAACTGCGCGATATTGTGGCATGGCGACTGATGGGAACAGATGTCACCGACGAACAGGCGCGCTGGCGTGACGACGCGGTAATGCGTTCAAACTCTGTCTCGCTGGTGGAGCGTCGCGTGCGCATGGCGCTGGGAACGGGCGATCGTCGTGGCCTCAATACCTGGCTGGCGCGCCTGCCGATGGATGCTAAAGAGAAAGATGAATGGCGTTACTGGCAGGCGGACCTGTTGCTGGAGCGTGGTCGTGAAGACGAAGCCAAAGCGATCCTCCACTCCCTGATGCAGCAGCGCGGCTTCTACCCGATGGCGGCGGCGCAGCGTTTGGGCGAGGAGTACACCCTGAAGATCGACAAAGCGCCAGCCAACGCGAACCCGGCGCTGACGCAGGGTCCGGAAATGGCGCGCGTGCGCGAGCTGATGTACTGGAATCTGGATAATACCGCGCGCAGCGAATGGGCCAACCTGGTCACCAGCCGTACCACCGACGAGAAGGCGCAGCTTGCCCGCTATGCGTTTGATAATCGCTGGTGGGATCTGAGCGTGCAGGCGACGATCGCCAGCAAGCTGTGGGATCATCTCGAAGAGCGTTTCCCGCTGGCTTATAAGGATCTGTTCGATCGCTACACCAGCGGCAAAGATATTCCGCAAAGCTACGCGATGGCCATTGCCCGTCAGGAAAGCGCCTGGAACCCGAAAGTGCGTTCACCGGTGGGGGCCAGCGGCCTGATGCAGATTATGCCGGGCACCGCGACGCACACGGTGAAGATGTTTAATATTCCAGGCTACAGCAGCCCGTCCCAGCTGCTGGATCCGGAGACCAACATCAACATCGGTACCAGCTACTTGCAGTACGTCTATCAGCAGTTCGGTAATAACCGCATCTTCGCGTCAGCGGCGTACAACGCCGGGCCAGGCCGCGTGCGGACATGGCTTGGTAACAGCGCAGGGCGACTCGACGCCGTGGCGTTCGTCGAGAGCATTCCGTTCTCGGAAACGCGCGGATATGTGAAGAACGTGCTGGCGTATGACGCCTACTATCGGCACTTCATGGGGGAGAAAGATGCCCTGATGAGCGATGCCGAGTGGCAGAGACGTTACTGATCGGCGCGGGTTGTGTTATGCTGTACTCGCTAATGAGTACAAGAGGCAGCATAACATGACCCAGCATTCCCCGTATTCCTCGGCCATGGCCGAACAGCGTCATCAGGAGTGGCTTCGTTTTGTGGAGTTGCTCCGCCAGTCTTACGACAAAGATCTGCATTTACCCTTGCTACAGCTGATGCTGACGCCAGACGAGCGTGAAGCGCTGGGTACACGGGTACGCATTATTGAGGAACTGCTGCGTGGCGAAATGAGCCAGCGTGAACTGAAAAACGAGCTGGGCGCGGGCATCGCGACGATTACCCGGGGTTCAAACAGCCTGAAGTCGGCGCCGGTTGAACTGCGTCAGTGGCTGGAAGCGGTATTGCTTAAAAACGCCGGATGACGGCTTCGCCTAATCCGGCCTACAAACTTAACGATAAATCGCGTTATGGAACGGACTTAACGCCAGAATAACGGCCTGGTGGTAAACGCTCGAACGGGTGAGCTTGCCCGCGGTAAAGACGCCAATCGCCCCCTCTTTACGACCAATCTCATCAATGCCGGTGTAGTGCGACATTACCGGCCCCAGCGCCTCACCCGCGCGGACTTTCTCCAGTATGACCTCCGGCAGCGGCAGCGTGGCTGAACGCGCTTCGCCGCGCTGCTCGCGGCTTTCGATGACAACCCAGCTGAAGGTCGCCCCTTCGTCGATACCTGCTTCAATCGCGACCCAGAAGTCAGCATCTGGCGCGGCGGCTTTTGCATTCGCCACGCGATTTCGTGCGCCAGCGCGTGTTTCCTCGCTGCCAAACGGCTGTTCCGGCACACCGCTCTCGACGCCGACGGCGTCAATATGGCAGGATCCTTCGCCGAAGATCTCTTCAAATGCCCTTAGAATTGCCTGAATTTTGGCAGGATTGGTGGTAGCAGAGACAACATGGTGCATAATTAAGCTCGATTTAAAAAATTCATCGCAGTATAACGGAAAAAAAGCATGTTACAGGTATACCTTGTTCGCCACGGTGAAACGCAGTGGAACGCCGAGCGACGTATTCAAGGCCAGTCAGACAGTCCTCTCACCGACAAAGGTGTGCAGCAAGCGTGGCAGGTGGCGGAGCGCGCCAGAACGCTGGGTATCACTCACGTCATCTCCAGTGATTTAGGCCGCACGCAGCAGACGGCACGCATCATCGCTGATGCCTGTGGCTGCGACGTGACCCTTGAACCGCGCCTGCGCGAGCTGGATATGGGCGTGCTGGAAAAACGCCCTATCGATACGCTGACGGAAACCGAAGAAGGCTGGCGTCGCACGCTGGTGAACGGCACTGAAGATGGTCGCATCCCTGAGGGGGAATCCATGCAGGAGCTGAGCGTGCGCATGCATGCCGCGCTGGCCGAGTGCTTGAAATTCCCGGCAGGTAGCCGACCGCTGCTGGTGAGCCACGGTATCGCGCTGGGTTGCCTGGTGAGTACCATTCTGGGGCTGCCGGCTTACGCCGAGCGCCGTTTGCGTCTGCGCAACTGTTCCATTTCCCGTATCGACTATCAGGAAAGTGCCTGGCTGGCATCGGGGTGGGTGGTTGAGATGGCAGGGGACATTTCGCATCTTGATGCCCCTGCACTGGATGAGTTGCAGCGTTAACGACGTACCGGAATCAGGAATTCCATCCGCAGATTGATAGGGCCTTCTTCCGGTTTTGCATCTTGCGCCGGATAGTAGCGCTCAATGTCCTGACCTTTACGGCGATTCAGATTCAGCATCGGCATGCAGGTCCCGTAAACGGTCAGGATGAACTCCTGAACGCCCGTTCCTAACCCTTCGTATGAGAACATCACATACTCGCCGCCTTCCAGCACGACAGGCTTCGAGCCATGAATGTAACCGTTCGCCATGTCAGGCGTCAGCGCCGTGGTATAGAACACTTCCTGCTCGTCGTCTTTTTCCTGGCTTGGATACGTTTCGTTCAGGCCATACAGAATCGGCGGGATCGCCGGAGCGTGGCTTAAAAATTCGCGCCAGAACTGAACGCGCATCTGATGGCGGAACTCGGAGATCTGCTCCAGGGAACAGGAGTAGCTCTGCGTGGTGCCGACCAGGTGCGTTTCCGGCAGGGTGATGATTTCATATTTTGGCATCGCAAACTCGCCCAGACGCAGCGGCGGACGCATACCAAAGGAGCTCCAGTCCGGCGAGCGGCGATAAAGCGCTGGCGTTAACGAGAACTGTTTTTTAAAGGCGCGAGTGAAGGTTTGCTGTGAATCGAAGCGATATTGCAGGGCAATATCCAGGATTGGTCGCGCGGTCAGGCGCAACGCGACAGCAGACTTTGATAAACGACGTGCGCGAATATAGGCACCGATAGCATGACCGGTGACATCCTTGAACATCCTTTGCAGATGCCACTTGGAATAGCCTGCTTTTGCCGCCACATTATCCAGTGACAAAGGCTGGTCGAGATGACCTTCCAGCCAGGTGAGCAGGTCGCGAATAATTCCAGCCTGATCCATATACTATCCTCATCCTTAAAACTGCCGCAGGTGCCTGTTTACAGGTTAGCGGATAATAGCATTTTTTGACGTTTTAGCATTCAGTGTTTTTTTTGCGCATAAATGCTTTTTGTGGTGATTTAAGTGCGGATATATTCTAATCCTGTGATCTTGCTACATTTTTATCTAACCTGTTGAATAATCGCTCAGCGTAATTTTTATGAATGGTAACAATATGAAATACAAGGTTTTAGTCTTTGCAGCACTGGCGCTGATGGCAGGGCGCGTGGCACAGGCGGAGCAAATTGGCTCCGTGGACACCGTGTTTAAAATGTTTGGGCCGGACCACAAAATTGTGGTGGAGGCCTTTGACGATCCGGACGTTAAAAACGTCACCTGCTATGTCAGCCGGGCGAAGACCGGCGGGATTAAAGGCGGCCTGGGGCTGGCTGAAGACACGTCTGACGCGGCCATCTCCTGTCAGCAGGTTGGTCCGGTGGAATTGAGTGACAAAATTAAAAACGGCAAAGCGCAGGGCGACGTTGTATTCCAGAAACGGACCTCGCTGGTGTTCAAAAAGCTACAGGTGGTCCGTTTTTATGACGCGAAGCGCAACACACTGGCTTATCTGGCTTATTCCGACAAAGTCGTGGAAGGCTCACCGAAAAACGCGATTAGCGCGGTGCCGATTATGCCGTGGCATTGATAAAAAAAACGGCGCAAAAGCGCCGTTTTTTACTGCGTGACGGGAGGATTACTCCTGGAGGTCACCGCAGAAACGATAGCCTTCACCATGGATCGTGGCGATGATTTCCGGCGTATCAGGCGTAGATTCGAAATGTTTACGAATACGACGGATGGTTACGTCAACGGTACGATCGTGTGGCTTCAACTCACGACCGGTCATTTTCTTCAGCAGTTCTGCACGGGACTGGATCTTACCCGGGTTTTCGCAGAAGTGCAGCATCGCGCGGAATTCACTGCGCGGCAGTTTGTACTGCTCACCGTTCGGGCTAATCAGCGAACGGCTATTGATATCAAGTTCCCA
This sequence comes from Enterobacter cloacae complex sp. I1M, assembly GCF_014982425.1. Taxonomy (NCBI): domain Bacteria; kingdom Pseudomonadati; phylum Pseudomonadota; class Gammaproteobacteria; order Enterobacterales; family Enterobacteriaceae; genus Enterobacter; species Enterobacter cloacae complex sp. I1M. The sequence goes on from NZ_JADCLG010000029.1 coordinate 72,390, forward strand.
GCCGTTGAATTTGTAGCTGTCGACGCTACGACGCTCTTCACTGACCGTACCCAGATTCATGGTGCGGGACAGCAGGTTGCGTGCACGAATGGTTAACTCGCGAGGGTTGAACGGCTTGGTGATGTAGTCATCCGCGCCGATTTCCAGACCAAGAATTTTATCAACCTCGTTGTCACGGCCTGTCAGGAACATCAACGCGACGTTCGCCTGTTCACGCAGTTCGCGCGCCAGAAGAAGCCCGTTTTTGCCCGGCAGATTGATATCCATAATCACCAGGTTGATATCATTTTCAGAAAGGATCTGATGCATCTCTGCGCCATCGGTCGCTTCAAAGACATCGTAGCCTTCTGCTTCGAAAATGCTCTTTAACGTGTTGCGTGTTACCAACTCGTCTTCAACGATAAGAATGTGCGGGGTCTGCATGTTTGCTACCTAAATTGCCAACTAAATCGAAACAGGAAGTACAAAAGTCCCTGACCTGCCTGATGCATGTCGCAAATTAACATGATCGGCTTAACGTGACTAAAGTACGTAATTGCGTTCTTGATGCACTTTCCATCAACGTCAACAACATCATTAGCTTGGTCGTGGGTACTTTCCCTTTGGACCCGACAGTGTCAAAAACGGCTGTCATCCTAACCATTTTAACAGCAACATAACAGGCTAAGTGACACCGGACACCCAATAAAACTACGCTTCGTTGACATATATCAAGTTCAATTGTAGCACGTTAACAGTTTGATGAAATCATCGTAGCTGAATGCTAGCCTTTGTCACAATTTTTCAATAAACCAACTAGTTGCGGACATTGATTGATAAACGGTACGAATCCAATCGGAAAAGAGTATTCATAAGGTCATTATCATTACAAAACATAAGGATAATGGACTTCTGTTAACATTCTAACTGATTGTTCAGCCACAAAATAGTTTAGCTTTTTTTAATTGTTATGAAACGCTATTTCGGTGATTTGTGTTGCAAAATTGTAAATTCGTGCTGCGTAATATGTTGAAGTGAATCACATTTTTACCTGCTAACTGATTAAAAAGAGAGCATAAATGCATCTGTCGATTGTGCTGGTGGCACCAGCAAGAGCTGAAAATATTGGCGCTGCGGCGCGTGCCATGAAGACCATGGGTTTTACCGATTTGCGTATCGTAGACAGCGCGGCGCATCTGGAGCCTGCTGCGCGATGGGTGGCGCACGGTTCGGGTGATATTCTCGATAATATAACCACTTACGCTACGCTCGCTGAGGCGCTGCACGATATTTCGTTTACCGTCGCGACGACCGCGCGCAGCCGGGCGAAGTTTCATTATTACGCCACGCCTGCTGAACTGGTGCCACTACTGGAAGAAAAAAGCCAGTGGCTGGAGAAAGCCGCGCTGGTGTTTGGGCGAGAAGATTCCGGGCTAACTAACGAAGAACTGGAACTGGCTGACGTCCTGACGGGCGCGCCGATGGTGGCGGATTATCCGTCACTCAATCTGGGGCAGGCGGTGATGGTGTACTGCTATCAATTAGCATCCTTAATACAAATTTCTCAGCCGCCAGCGTCAGTAACGGATGAAAACCAGCTGGCGGCGCTGCGTATTCGTGCAGATAAGCTTCTCGAGCAACTGGGCGTCGCTGACGATCAAAAAATGGTGGACTGGTTACAGCAGCGCCTGGGGCGTCTTGAACAGCGCGACACGGCAATGCTGCACCGATTGCTTCATGATATTGAAAAAAAATTAGCCGAGTAAAATAGTGTCATAGGTTTTTATTATGGCCGATCCTGCTGATGTCTGGGGTTGCATCTGGGGTATTCCGATGAAAATAAATCTGCACGCAGCGGGACGTGAGAATGTCCCGAATTGTGATCAAATTAAAAATTCATTGACTTAAGGTGTCCGATCCTTTAACCCTAAAAGAATAGAGCACAGACAGATAATAATGACAGAGTACACAACATCCATGAAACGCATCAGCATCACCACCATTACTACAACCATCATCATTACCACAGGTAACGATGCGGGCTGACGCGTACAGGAAAAACAGAAAAAAGCCCGCACCTGAACAGTGCGGGCTTTTTTTTCGGCTAAAGGAAATGAGGTAGAACCATGCGAGTGTTGAAGTTCGGCGGTACATCAGTGGCAAATGCAGAGCGTTTTCTGCGTGTTGCCCATATCCTGGAAAGTAACGCCAGGCAGGGGCAGGTTGCTACCGTGCTCTCTGCCCCGGCAAAAATCACGAACCACCTGGTGGCGATGATTGAAAAAACCATCGGTGGCCAGGATGCACTTCCGAACATCAGCGACGCCGAACGTATCTTCGCTGAACTGCTTCAGGGGCTGGCAGACGCCCAGCCTGGCTTCCCGCTGGCGCAGCTGAAAAGCACCGTGGAACTCGAATTTGCCCAGATTAAACACGTCCTTCACGGTATCAGCCTGCTGGGTCAATGCCCGGACAGCATCAACGCGGCGCTGATTTGCCGGGGTGAAAAACTCTCTATCGCCATCATGGCGGGCGTGCTGGAAGCGCGCGGTCACCACGTGACGGTCATCGATCCGGTTGAAAAACTGCTGGCTGTGGGACACTACCTTGAATCCACCGTCGACATTGCCGAGTCGACACGCCGCATTGCGGCGAGCAAAATCCCGTCTGACCACATGATCCTGATGGCAGGCTTCACCGCCGGTAACGAGAAGGGCGAACTGGTGGTGCTGGGGCGTAACGGCTCTGACTACTCCGCTGCCGTGCTGGCGGCCTGTTTACGTGCAGACTGTTGTGAGATCTGGACTGACGTTGATGGTGTATATACCTGTGACCCGCGCCAGGTGCCGGACGCCAGGCTGTTGAAGTCGATGTCGTACCAGGAAGCGATGGAGCTTTCCTACTTCGGCGCCAAAGTGCTTCACCCACGTACCATCTCCCCGATTGCCCAGTTCCAGATCCCTTGCCTGATTAAAAACACCGGTAATCCGCAGGCGCCGGGTACGCTGATTGGCGCCAGCGCTGATGAAGATGACCTGCCGGTAAAAGGCATTTCGAACCTTAATAACATGGCGATGTTCAGCGTCTCTGGCCCGGGTATGAAAGGTATGGTTGGCATGGCGGCACGCGTATTTGCGGCCATGTCCCGTAACGGGATCTCCGTGGTGCTGATCACGCAGTCTTCTTCTGAATACAGCATCAGCTTCTGCGTCCCGCAGGGCGATTGCCTGCGCGCCCGTCGCGCGCTGGAAGAAGAGTTCTACCTGGAGCTGAAAGAAGAGCTGCTTGAGCCGCTCTCGATTCAGGAGCGTCTGGCCGTGATCTCCGTGGTAGGCGACGGCATGCGCACCCTGCGCGGAATCTCCGCCAAATTCTTTGCCGCCCTGGCGCGGGCCAATATCAATATCGTGGCGATTGCCCAGGGCTCATCAGAGCGTTCAATTTCCGTTGTCGTGGATAACGATGACGCCACTACCGGCGTGCGCGTGGTGCATCAGATGCTGTTCAACACCGACCAGGTGATTGAGCTGTTCCTGGTGGGCGTCGGCGGCGTCGGCGGCGCGCTGCTGGAGCAGGTAAAGCGCCAGCAGGAGTGGCTTAAGAAGAAACATATCGATTTGCGCGTCTGCGGAATTGCGAACTCGAAAGCGTTGCTGACTAACGTCCACGGTCTGAACCTGGAAAACTGGCAGGCGGAACTGGAAGAGGCGAAAGAGCCGTTCAACCTGGGTCGTCTGATCCGTCTGGTGAAAGAGTATCACCTGCTTAACCCGGTGATCGTCGACTGTACCTCCAGCCAGGCTGTGGCCGATCAGTACGCGGATTTCCTGCGCGAAGGTTTCCATGTGGTGACGCCGAACAAAAAGGCCAACACCTCGTCGATGGATTACTATCACCAGCTGCGTCTGGCGGCGAGCAAGTCGCGCCGCAAGTTTCTGTATGACACCAACGTGGGCGCAGGCCTGCCGGTCATCGAGAACCTGCAAAACCTGCTGAACGCGGGCGACGAACTACAGCGTTTCTCCGGCATCCTCTCCGGCTCCCTGTCGTTTATCTTCGGCAAGCTGGACGAAGGGATGAGCCTGTCGGAAGCCACCCGCGCCGCGCGCGAGCTGGGCTACACCGAGCCGGATCCGCGCGACGACCTCTCCGGTATGGATGTGGCGCGTAAGCTGCTGATCCTGGTGCGCGAAACCGGCCGCGAGCTGGAGCTTTCGGATATCGTGATTGAGCCGGTGCTGCCAGCAGAATTTGATGACAGCGGCGACGTCAGCGCTTTTATGGCCAGGTTGCCGCAGCTTGACGACGCCTTTGCCGCCCGCGTTGCGAAAGCCCGTGATGAAGGTAAGGTATTGCGCTATGTTGGCAATATTGAAGAAGACGGCGTCTGCCGCGTGAAGATTGCCGAAGTGGATGGCAACGATCCGCTGTACAAGGTGAAAAACGGCGAGAACGCCCTGGCGTTCTACAGCCATTATTATCAGCCACTGCCGCTGGTACTTCGCGGCTATGGCGCAGGGAATGATGTGACGGCGGCGGGCGTGTTTGCCGATCTGCTGCGTACCCTGTCATGGAAGTTAGGAGTTTAAGATGGTTAAAGTATATGCCCCGGCTTCCAGCGCCAATATGAGCGTCGGATTTGACGTGCTGGGCGCGGCGGTTACGCCGGTGGATGGTTCGCTGCTGGGCGATACGGTAACGGTTGAGGCGGCAGAGCGCTTCAGCCTGAATAACGTCGGCCGTTTTGCCAGCAAGCTGCCGCCTGAACCGCGTGAGAATATCGTTTATCAGTGCTGGGAACGCTTCTGTCAGGAGATTGGTAAAAACGTGCCGGTCGCCATGACGCTGGAAAAGAGCATGCCGATTGGTTCGGGACTCGGCTCCAGCGCCTGCTCGGTGGTCGCCGCGCTGGTGGCGATGAATGAGCACTGCGGCAAGCCGCTGAACAACAGCCGCTTGCTGGCGCTGATGGGCGAGCTGGAAGGGCGCATCTCCGGCAGCATTCATTATGATAACGTGGCGCCGTGCTTCCTTGGCGGCATGCAGCTGATGATTGAAGAAAATGGCATCATCAGCCAGCAGGTGCCAGGGTTTGATGAGTGGCTGTGGGTGCTTGCCTATCCGGGCATTAAGGTTTCTACCGCCGAAGCGCGTGCGATCCTGCCGGCGCAGTATCGTCGTCAGGACTGTATCGCCCACGGGCGTCATCTGGCGGGCTTTATTCATGCCTGCTATACCCGACAGCCGCAGCTGGCGGCGAAACTGATGAAAGACGTTATTGCCGAGCCGTATCGCACGAAGCTGCTGCCGGGCTTTAACGAAGCGCGACAGGCATCCATGGATATCGGCGCACAGGCGTGCGGCATCTCCGGCTCCGGCCCGACGCTGTTCGCCTTATGCGACAAGCCAGACACCGCGCAGCGCGTGGCGGACTGGCTCTCTAAACACTACCTGCAAAATCAGGAAGGCTTTGTTCATATTTGCCGTCTGGACACGGCTGGCGCACGAGTACTGGGATAACGAATGAAACTCTACAACCTTAAAGATCATAACGAGCAGGTCAGCTTTTCGCAGGCGGTAACGCAGGGTTTGGGCAAAAATCAGGGGCTATTTTTCCCCCACGACCTGCCGGAATTTCAACTGACTGAAATCGATGAACTGCTTAAGCAGGACTTTGTCACCCGCAGCACCAAAATTCTGTCTGCGTTTATTGGTGACGAAATCCCGCAGGAGCTGCTCGAAGAGCGCGTGCGCGCGGCGTTTGCTTTCCCGGCCCCGGTGAAGCAGGTGGAGCCTGACGTTGGCTGTCTGGAGCTGTTCCACGGCCCGACGCTGGCGTTCAAAGATTTCGGCGGTCGCTTCATGGCGCAGATGCTGACCCACATCAGCGGCGACAAACCGGTGACCATCCTGACCGCGACCTCAGGTGATACCGGTGCGGCGGTGGCTCATGCGTTCTACGGCCTGAAAAACGTCCGCGTGGTGATCCTCTATCCGAAAGGCAAAATCAGCCCGCTTCAGGAAAAACTGTTCTGCACTCTTGGGGGCAACATTGAAACCGTGGCGATCGACGGCGATTTCGATGCCTGCCAGGCGCTGGTGAAGCAGGCCTTTGATGACGAAGAGCTGAAGGCGGCGCTGGGGCTGAACTCTGCCAACTCCATCAACATCAGCCGTCTGCTGGCGCAGATCTGCTACTACTTCGAAGCGGTGGCCCAGCTGCCGCAGGACGCGCGCAATCAGCTGGTAGTTTCCGTGCCAAGCGGGAACTTCGGCGATCTAACGGCGGGCCTGCTGGCGAAATCACTCGGCCTGCCGGTGAAGCGCTTTATCGCCGCTACCAACGCCAACGACACCGTGCCGCGTTTCCTGAAGGACGGAAAATGGGCGCCGAACGCGACGCAGGCCACGCTCTCCAATGCGATGGATGTGTCACAGCCTAACAACTGGCCGCGTGTGGAAGAGCTGTTCCGCCGTAAGGTCTGGCGTCTGGGCGACCTGGGCTACGCAGCGGTGACGGACGAAACCACGAAAGCCACCATGCGCGAGCTGAAAGCGGTGGGCTATACCTCTGAGCCGCACGCGGCGATTGCCTATCGTGCCCTGCGCGATCAGCTTCAACCGGGTGAGTATGGCCTGTTCCTCGGTACCGCCCATCCGGCCAAGTTCAAAGAGAGCGTGGAAGCGATCCTGGGTGAAACGCTGCCGCTGCCAAAAGAGCTGGCCGAGCGCGCCGACCTGCCGTTGCTGTCCCATGAGCTGCCCGCAGACTTTGCCGCACTGCGTAAGCTGATGATGACCCGAGCGTGAGTTTATTGCCCGGTGGCGGCTACGCCTTACCGGGCCTGGAACATTTCAGAAAGTAGGCCGGGTAAGGCGAAGCCGCCACCCGGCTTTTTTATGGAGAAAATAAGGAGAAAAACAGCAGGAAAAAAGCAGAAATTCCCAATAAATGCGGTCACTTAGGGTTTAGGATTGCAGAGAATAACATCCACCGTTCCCATCACGTACTCTCCTTACATCGGCCCACGTTGGGCAAGAAGAATAAGGAGTCACCTATGTCTACACTGAAACCTGCACTTATCGCGCTTTCACTGATGCTGGTCGCTCCCATGGCGGTGCAGGCAGCTGAGATCACCCTCGTCCCTGCGGTAAAACTGCAAATTGGCGATCGGGATAATAACGGACACTACTGGGATGGCGGCCGCTGGCGCGACCATGACTGGTGGAAAGCGCACTATGACTGGCGCGATAACCACTGGCGTCCGCACGATGAACATCGCGATCGTCACGATCATCACCGTCATGACGATCATCGCCCGGGGCCGGACCGGAAGCACCATTAATACAAACCCCGCCAGCTGGCGGGGTTGTCTTTTATTGCTCGTGACGCTTAAACACCAGCTCGTTTTTTCCTGACGATGCCTCGTCGAAGAAATACCCTTCACTGTTAAAGCCAGTGAGCTGCTCTGGCTTCGTCAGGCGGTTTTGAATGATGAAGCGGCTCATCAGACCGCGCGCTTTTTTGGCGTAGAAGCTGATCACTTTAAATTTGCCGTTTTTCTCGTCGAGGAACACCGGCTTGATAATGTCCGCATCCAGCTTTTTCGGCTTCACCGATTTGAAGTACTCATCGGAGGCCAGGTTGATCACCACGTTGTTCCCCTGGGCTTGCAGCGCCGCGTTAAGCTTATCGGTAATGACATCGCCCCAGAACTGGTACAGATCTTTGCCTTTGGCATTTTCCAGGCGGATACCCATCTCCAGACGATACGGCTGCATCAGATCCAGCGGGCGCAGCACCCCGTACAAGCCGGATAACATGCGCAGATGCTGCTGGGCAAAATCGAAATCGGCTTCGCTAAACGTTTCTGCTTGCAGGCCAGTGTAGACGTCACCTTTGAAGGCCAACAGCGCCTGGCGGGCGTTAGCGGGCGTGAAGTCAGGCTGCCACTCGTGAAAACGGGTGGCGTTCAGGTCGGCGAGTTTATCACTGATGCTCATCAGCGAAGCGATTTGCGGAGCCGAAAGCTTACGCGCCTCGTGGATCAGCTGTTGCGAGTAGTCCAGCAATTCCGGCTGGGTATAACGCTCAGTGGCGAGCGGGCTTTGGTAGTCGAGCGTTTTGGCAGGTGAAATCAGAATCAGCATATCCAGTCCTTGCAGGAAATTTAGAGCGACTTTAACAAAAAATCGCCCTGAATTGATCGATAGCTGTTATTGCCGCGGCAAATCATCCCAGGTGCCAGGGGCAATTTGTGATTCGATTTCGGGATAGCGTGAGGCGTCAAAAACGGGCTGTACGCCGAGCTTGCGCTGACGCAGATAATCGCGCGCGATCAGCGCCACAACCGGTGAAAGAAGCAAAATTGCCGTCAAATTGGTGATGGCCATCAGCGCCATAATGACATCCGCCAGTTGCCAGATCATCGGCATGCTGAGCAGGCAACCGACAAATACCATCGCCAGCACACCCGCGCGAAGGATGTTGCGGGCCAGACGCGAGTCAACTTTCAGGAAAATAAGGTTGTTCTCGGCATAGATATAGTTCACCACAATAGAACTGAAGGCAAAAAGCCCCACGACAAGGGCGACAAGGCCTGCGCCCCAACCGCCGACGAGGGAGACCAGCGCCTGTTGTACCCAGTGAATGCCTGCTGTACTGCCGGATGGATGTTCAACGGCGCCGGACAGCAACATTATCATCGCACTGGCGGAGCAGATAACAATGGTGTCTGTGAAGACGCCAATCATCTGTACAATGCCCTGCGCGGCGGGATGCGGGGGCCAGGATGCGGCCGCTGCGGCGGCATTCGGCGTGGAGCCCATTCCCGCCTCGTTGGAGAACATGCCTCGCTGAAAACCCGCAGTGAGAGCCTGGCTAAGGGTGTAACCCAGCGCGCCGGAAGCCGCTTCGCGCCAGCCGAACGCGTTTTGGAAAATGGTGACGATGACGTTCGGCACTTCGTCGATATGTATCGCGCATACCAACAGGCTGGTTGACACCCACAGCAGCGCCATCAGCGGAACCAGCCACTGCATCAGGCGGGCAACCCCTCTCAGCCCGGTCACAATGGTCAGCAGGGTGAGAAGGGCAAGCGCGCTGCCCGTCAGCCACTCCGGACAATTAAAGGCAAAGCGCAGCGCGTGGGCGACGGAATTTGCCTGAACGGTATTGAAAATAAGACCATAGGCTATTAGTAAAAAGATTGAGAACAGGACGCCCATCCAGCGCATTCCCAGTCCGCGAGCCATATACCAGGCGGGACCGCCGCGAAACTGACCGTTGCCGTCTTTTTCTTTGTAGAGCTGCGCAAGCGAGCATTCAGCAAAGGAGGTGGCCATACCGATAATCGCCGTCACCCACATCCAGAATACCGCGCCCGGACCGCCCGCGTCGATTGCCAGCGCGACACCGGCCAGGTTACCGCTGCCGACGCGCGCGGCCAGGCTGGTACAGAGCGCCTGAAACGAGGTCAGGCCGCCCGGCTGTGGTGTGACGCTGTTTTTCAGACTTCTGCCAAATTTGCGAATATAGCGAAACTGAATCAGTCCGCTGCGCCACGTAAACCAGATACCTGCTCCTGAAAGCAGGTATATCATGATAGAACCCCAGAGGACTTCGTTAATAAAGAAAAAGAAATCAGGCACTAACGTCCCTCTTGTTGATGCCAACGTGAATATGTAAGCGCTACCACTGATTGTGCATGCTGTTACTTAGCAGCCTGTTAATATTCTGAGTTTATCATACTCTGCCTAAGCGCACTGTCTGCGGTTGCGCTGCCTCTCACTCGTGTTATCATCAGGGCAGACCGGTTACATCCCCCTAACAAGTAAACCTGTCATTTTTCCGCTGCTGGCAGGCTGTCGGTAGTGTGAATTATCCAGGGAACGTTAAAAGAGAAACACTATCATGACGGATAAATTGACCTCCCTTCGTCAGTTCACCACTGTCGTCGCTGACACCGGAGATATTGCGGCAATGAAGCTGTACCAGCCGCAGGATGCTACAACCAACCCTTCTCTGATCCTTAACGCCGCGCAGATCCCTGAGTATCGCAAACTGATCGACGAGGCGGTGACCTGGGCAAAAGCACAGAGCAATGACCGCGCGCAGCAGGTTGTGGATGCGACTGACAAACTGGCAGTAAACATCGGTCTGGAAATCCTGAAGCTCGTTCCTGGCCGTATCTCTACTGAAGTTGATGCTCGCCTGTCCTACGACACCGAAGCGTCTATTGCCAAAGCAAAACGCCTGATCAAACTGTACAACGATGCGGGCATCAGCAACGACCGAATCCTGATCAAACTGGCCTCTACCTGGCAGGGCATTCGCGCCGCTGAACAGCTGGAAAAAGAAGGGATCAACTGTAACCTGACTCTGCTGTTCTCCTTCGCACAGGCGCGTGCATGTGCCGAAGCTGGCGTATACCTGATTTCTCCGTTTGTGGGCCGTATTCTGGACTGGTACAAAGCCAACACCGACAAGAAAGAGTATGCGGCGTCTGAAGATCCAGGCGTGATTTCCGTGACGGAAATCTACGAATACTACAAACAGCACGGCTATGAGACCGTTGTTATGGGCGCAAGCTTCCGTAACGTCGGTGAAATCATTGAGCTGGCTGGCTGTGACCGCCTGACCATCGCCCCTGCGCTGCTGAAAGAGTTGGCAGAAAGCGAAGGAGCTATCGAGCGTAAACTGTCCTACACCGGTGAAGTGAAAGCGCGCCCAGAGCGCATCACCGAGTCCGAGTTCCTGTGGCAGCACAACCAGGATCCAATGGCCGTAGATAAACTGGCGGACGGTATCCGTAAGTTTGCTATCGACCAGGAAAAACTGGAAAAAATGATCGGCGACCTGCTGTAATCATTCTGCGTGACCGGGTTCCCGGTCACGCCTCTTTCCCCCGCCTCTGTCTGAATTTTCTCTCTGCGTGTATCATTCCCTTTAATCAGTACTTTTTGAATGGAATGGATATGAATACCTTACGCATCGGCTTAGTGTCGATTTCTGACCGCGCCTCCAGCGGTGTTTATCAGGATAAAGGCATCCCTGCTCTGGAAGCGTGGCTGGGCAGCGCGCTCACTACCCCGTTTGAGATCCAGACTCGCCTGATCCCGGACGAGCAGCCGATCATCGAGCAGACCCTGTGTGAGCTGGTGGATGAGATGAGCTGCCACCTTGTGCTGACGACGGGCGGAACCGGCCCCGCGCGCCGCGATGTAACGCCGGACGCGACGCTGGCTATCGCCGATCGTGAAATGCCGGGCTTCGGTGAACAGATGCGCCAGATCAGTCTACACTTTGTCCCGACGGCCATTCTTTCCCGTCAGGTCGGGGTGATCCGCAAACAGGCGCTGATCCTGAACCTGCCGGGGCAGCCGAAGTCGATAAAAGAAACGCTGGAAGGAGTAAAAGCCGAAGACGGGAGCGTTATCGTCCACGGTATCTTTGCAAGTGTACCGTATTGTATACAACTGCTTGACGGTCCGTACGTGGAAACTGACGGCAATGTGGTAGCAGCATTTCGCCCTAAAAGCGCTCGCCGCGAAACAATCTCCTGAAAATGCTTTAAATGTGACATTAGCGCCAGCCGCAGTAGCGTGTAAATGGATTTACGATATGGTAATTTTTTCTTTACGATTGCTGTAAAAAATAATCCACAACACATGCACAATGGTTCGCTATGTCACATAACACCCGACCTCTGAATCGACAGGACTACAAAACCCTCACGCTCGCTGCTCTGGGCGGCGCGCTGGAGTTTTACGACTTCATCATCTTTGTCTTCTTCGCCGCCGTCGTGGGGGCGCTGTTTTTCCCGGCGGATATTCCTGAATGGCTGCGTCAGGTGCAAACCTTCGGCATTTTCGCTGCCGGGTATCTGGCGCGTCCGCTGGGCGGCATTGTTATGGCGCACTTTGGCGATCTGGTTGGGCGCAAGAAGATGTTTACCCTCAGCATCCTGCTGATGGCCGTGCCGACGCTGGCGATTGGCCTTTTGCCTACCTATGAGTCGATAGGCATTATCGCCCCGTTATTGCTGCTGCTGATGCGTATTCTTCAGGGCGCGGCCATCGGCGGGGAAGTGCCGGGCGCGTGGGTGTTTGTCGCTGAGCACGTCCCGGTGCGCCGCATCGGCATTGCGTGCGGAACCCTGACCGCAGGACTGACGATCGGGATCCTGCTTGGCTCCGTGGTTGCAACCATCATCAATACCAGCATGACGCAACAGGCCGTTCACGACTGGGGCTGGCGTATCCCGTTCCTGCTGGGCGGGGCGTTTGGGCTGGTGGCAATGTACCTGCGACGTTGGTTGCAGGAGACGCCAGTATTTCTGGAAATGCAGCAGCGGAAGGCGCTGGCGCAAGAATTGCCGGTAAAAACCGTAGTAGTGCGGCATAAAAAAGCGGTAGTCGTGTCGATGCTTCTGACCTGGCTGCTGTCTGCGGGTATCGTGGTGGTCATTTTGATGTCGCCGGTCTGGCTGCAAAAACAGTACGGTTTTGCGCCTGCTGTGACGTTACAGGCGAACAGTATCGCGACAATTATGCTCTGCTTTGGCTGTCTGGCCGCGGGACTGGCGGCGGATCGTTTCGGTGCCAGCGTGACCTTTATTGTCGGCAGCCTGCTGCTGGCCGCGTCGAGCTGGGCATTCTACCATCTTGCGGGCAGCCATCCTGAACAGTTGTTCCTGCTGTACGGCATCGTCGGGCTGTGCGTGGGCGTCGTTGGCGCCGTACCGTACGTAATGGTCCGCGCCTTCCCGCCGGAGGTACGCTTCACCGGCATCTCTTTCTCTTATAACGTCTCGTATGCCATTTTCGGTGGGCTGACCCCGATTGTGGTCACGGTGTTGATGGGGCTGTCACCCCTTGCACCTGCATGGTACGTGCTGGCGTTATCGCTGATGGGGCTGGTATTGGGGATGTGGCTTCGCCAGTCAGAGGGATGTCGTGCCCGCGACGCGGGCACGACAGAGGGATCAGTGTTTTTCACCAATCGGTAATACGGTGCGGCCGAACTGCTCGTTCAGCACTTCACCCATTGCCAGGTAGATAGCGCTTGCGCCGCACACCAGACCGACCCAGCCGGCAACGTGAACGATGCCTTCGTTATCCGCCAGGTGACCCGCGGCAAGCAGAGCGAACAGCACGGTCAGGCTCAGGAAGACGAATTGCAGCGCGCGGTTCGCCTTCAGGGTGCCGAAGAACATGAACAGGGTGAACACGCCCCACAGTCCCAGGTACACGCCCAGGAAATGGGCGTTTGAAGCATCTGCCAGGCCCATTTTAGGCATCAGCAGAATGGCGACCAGCGTCAGCCAGAACGAACCGTAAGAGGTAAAGGCGGTTAAGCCGAAGGTATTGCCTTTCTTATATTCCAGCAGGCCCGCGAAAATTTGCGCGATACCGCCGTAAAAAATGCCCATCGCCAGGATTACGCCGTCCATCGGGAACATCCCGATGTTGTGCAGGTTCAGCAGAATGGTGGTCATGCCAAAACCCATCAGGCCCAGCGGAGCCGGATTAGCCAACTTAGTGTTGCCCATAAGTCCTCAAAAAAATCATCATTAATATGGTGAAATGGTTAAACCCGCGCCAGTTCTCCCTGACGGGGCGCGGCATCATAATGGGCGGCATCGGCGCCGTCTATGATCTCATCGGGGTGAAATTAAAAAATTTTTTATCCTTCCCCCTTGATGGATGCCGTTGTGACCCCATCTTGTAAGCAACCGCAGTGTGTGGACCTGAAAAAAATCAAATCTGGGCAGTTGAAAAAGCACGTTCTGCCCTTATTACAGGTACACAACCACATGTTGACTGAATTTTTAGTGGAGACGTTTAGATGGGTAAAATTATTGGTATCGACCTGGGTACTACCAACTCTTGTGTAGCGATTATGGATGGCACTACTGCACGTGTGCTGGAGAACGCCGAGGGCGATCGCACCACGCCTTCTATCATTGCTTATACCCAGGATGGTGAAACTCTGGTTGGTCAGCCGGCTAAACGTCAGGCAGTGACAAACCCGCAAAACACCCTGTTTGCAATCAAACGCCTGATTGGCCGCCGCTTCCAGGACGAAGAAGTTCAGCGTGACGTTTCCATCATGCCTTACAAAATCATCGCAGCCGATAACGGCGATGCATGGCTTGATGTGAAAGGCACCAAAACTGCACCTCCGCAGATCTCTGCTGAAGTGCTGAAGAAAATGAAGAAAACCGCGGAAGATTACCTGGGTGAACCGGTAACTGAAGCTGTTATCACCGTACCTGCTTACTTCAACGATGCTCAGCGTCAGGCAACCAAAGATGCTGGCCGTATCGCAGGTCTGGAAGTAAAACGTATCATCAACGAACCAACCGCAGCTGCGCTGGCTTACGGTCTGGATAAAGAAGTTGGCAACCGCACTATCGCGGTTTACGACCTGGGTGGTGGTACCTTCGATATCTCTATTATCGAAATCGACGACGTTGACGGCGAAAAAACCTTCGAAGTTCTGGCAACCAATGGTGATACCCACCTGGGTGGTGAAGACTTCGATACCCGTCTGATCAACTACCTCGTTGACGAGTTTAAGAAAGATCAGGGCATTGACCTGCGTAACGACCCGCTGGCCATGCAGCGCCTGAAAGAAGCGGCTGAGAAAGCGAAGATCGAACTGTCTTCCGCTCAGCAGACCGACGTGAACCTGCCGTACATCACCGCAGACGCGACCGGTCCAAAACACATGAACATCAAAGTGACCCGTGCGAAACTGGAAAGCCTGGTAGAAGACCTGGTGAACCGTTCTATCGAGCCACTGAAAGTTGCATTGCAGGACGCTGGCCTGTCCGTGTCTGATATTCAGGATGTTATCCTGGTAGGTGGTCAGACCCGTATGCCAATGGTTCAGAAGAAAGTTGCTGAATTCTTTGGTAAAGAGCCACGTAAAGACGTGAACCCGGACGAAGCGGTTGCTATCGGTGCTGCGGTTCAGGGTGGTGTTCTGACGGGTGAAGTGAAAGACGTACTGCTGCTGGACGTTACTCCGCTGTCACTGGGTATCGAAACCATGGGTGGCGTGATGACTCCGCTCATCAACAAAAACACTACTATCCCGACGAAACACAGCCAGGTGTTCTCCACCGCTGAAGACAACCAGTCTGCGGTAACCATCCATGTGATTCAGGGTGAGCGTAAGCGTGCGGCGGATAACAAATCTCTGGGTCAGTTCAACCTGGACGGTATTAACCCGGCACCACGCGGCATGCCACAGATCGAAGTCACCTTCGACATCGATGCTGACGGTATCCTGCACGTGTCTGCGAAAGACAAAAACAGCGGTAAAGAGCAGAAGATCACCATCAAGGCATCTTCTGGCCTGAACGAAGCGGAAATCGAAAAAATGGTTCGTGATGCCGAAGCTAACGCGGAATCCGACCGTAAGTTCGAAGAGCTGGTTCAGACCCGTAACCAGGGTGACCATCTGCTGCACAGCACCCGTAAGCAGGTTGAAGAAGCGGGCGATAAACTGCCAGCGGAAGACAAAACTGCGATCGAAACTGCACTGAGCGCGCTGGAAACGTCTCTGAAAGGCGAAGACAAAGCGGACATTGAAGCGAAGATGCAGGAGCTGGCACAGGTTTCTCAGAAGCTGATGGAAATCGCTCAGCAGCAGCACGCACAGCAGCAGGCGGGCGCTGATGCTTCCCAGAACAACGCGAAAGACGACGATGTTGTCGACGCTGAGTTCGAAGAAGTGAAAGATAAAAAATAATCGCCCTGATGCAGGGTAATTAATCGGCACGGGCGTAGGAGTATTCTCCACGCCCGTGCTCGCATGTTAAGGGGCTTAAAAAAACCAATGGCAAAGCAAGACTATTACGAGATTTTAGGCGTTCCGAAAACTGCGGAAGAGCGTGAAATCAAAAAGGCATATAAGCGCCTGGCCATGAAATTCCACCCTGACCGTAATCAGGGTGACAAAGAGGCTGAAGCCAAATTTAAAGAGATTAAAGAAGCCTACGAAGTCCTGACCGATGCACAAAAACGTGCGGCTTATGACCAGTATGGTCACGCGGCCTTTGAACAGGGCGGCATGGGCGGCGGTGGATTTGGTGGCGGCGGCTTCGGCGGCGGCGCTGATTTCAGCGACATCTTTGGCGATGTATTTGGCGATATCTTCGGCGGCGGTCGTGGTCGTCAGCGCGCGGCGCGCGGCGCAGATCTGCGCTATAACATGGACCTGACGCTGGAAGAAGCGGTTCGTGGCGTAACCAAAGAGATCCGTATCCCGACGCTGGAAGAGTGTGACGTTTGCCACGGCAGCGGCGCGAAAGCGGGGACTCAGCCACAGACCTGTCCAACCTGTCACGGTTCCGGTCAGGTGCAGATGCGCCAGGGCTTCTTCGCGGTGCAGCAGGCCTGTCCGCATTGTCATGGTCGCGGTACGCTGATTAAAGATCCGTGCACCAAATGCCACGGTCACGGTCGTGTGGAGAAAACCAAAACGCTGTCCGTTAAGATCCCGGCAGGCGTGGATACGGGCGACCGCATCCGTCTGGCAGGTGAGGGTGAAGCTGGCGAGCACGGCGCACCGGCAGGGGATCTGTACGTTCAGGTTCAGGTTAAACAGCACGCCATCTTCGAGCGTGAAGGTAACAACCTGTACTGTGAAGTGCCGATCAACTTTGCGATGGCGGCGCTGGGCGGCGAAATCGAAGTGCCGACGCTGGACGGTCGCGTAAACCTGAAAATCCCTGGCGAAACCCAGACCGGGAAGCTGTTCCGCATGCGCGGCAAAGGCGTTAAATCCGTTCGCGGTGGCGCGCAGGGTGACCTGCTGTGCCGCGTGGTCGTTGAAACGCCGGTCGGCCTGAACGACAAGCAGAAACAGCTGCTGAAAGAGCTTCAGGAGAGTTTTGGTGGCCCGACGGGTGAGAAAAACAGCCCGCGCTCCAAAAGCTTCTTCGATGGCGTCAAAAAATTCTTCGACGATTTAACCCGCTAACCTGCCAGCTGGTTACTATCCTTTAAAGCCCGGAAGCGATTCCGGGCTTTTTGCTTTATAGCGTTATTCCTCGGTTAAACTGAATCTATAACCAATATTAATCTGTTTTTACCGATCTGTTTGCGCTGATATTATGGTTTTACCGAGGTATTGTTGTAAAAGAGAGTTTAAACGTGAAATTACTACACCGTTTCTTAAGCAGTGAGGCATCCGGCGGCGTCATCCTGATTATTGCTGCTGCAGCCGCCATGCTGCTCGCCAATATGGGCATGACGCGCGATCTCTATCACGCATTTCTGGAAACCCCCGTCGAGCTGAAGGTCGGGGCGCTGGAAATTAACAAGAACATGCTGCTGTGGATCAACGATGCGCTGATGGCGGTGTTCTTCCTGCTGGTAGGCCTGGAGGTCAAACGTGAGCTGGTGATCGGTTCTCTTGCCAGCCGTCAGCGCGCGGCGTTTCCGGTGATCGCGGCGATTGGCGGGATGATCGTTCCCGCTTTGCTCTTTCTCGCGTTTGCGTGGCAGGATCCGGTTGCGCGTGACGGCTGGGCGATCCCGGCCGCAACGGATATCGCGTTTGCGCTCGGGGTCTTAGCCTTGCTCGGTAGCCGCGTCCCGGTAGCACTGAAAATTTTCCTGATGGCGCTGGCGATTATCGATGACCTGGGCGCTATCGTGATTATCGCGCTGTTCTACACCAGCGATCTGTCGGTTCTGTCGCTGAGCGTGGCGGCCGTGGCTATTGCGGTGCTGGCGTTGCTGAACGTCTTCAACGTCCGACGCACGGGTATTTATATTCTGGTGGGGATGGTGCTGTGGACGGCGGTGCTGAAGTCTGGCGTGCATGCCACGCTGGCGGGCGTCATCGTTGGCTTCTTTATTCCGCTGAAGGAGCAGGACGGCAAATCGCCTGCCAGACAGCTGGAGCATGTGCTTCATCCGTGGGTGGGCTTTATGATCCTGCCGCTGTTTGCATTTGCCAACGCGGGTGTTTCCCTGGCCGGTGTTACCCTGGACGGACTCACCTCTGTGCTGCCGCTGGGTATCATCGCTGGTTTGTTTATCGGTAAGCCGCTGGGTATCAGCCTGTTCTGCTGGCTGGCGCTGAAGCTGAAGCTGGCGTCATTGCCAAACGGAACCACCTTTAGTCAGATTATGGCCATCGGCGTGCTGTGCGGTATTGGATTCACCATGTCGATCTTTATCTCGACGCTGGCGTTTGGCACCAGCGCGCCTGAGCTTATCGTCTGGGCGAAACTCGGCATTCTTATCGGGTCGTTACTGGCCGCGGTTATTGGTTATACCTTGTTGAAGGTGAAGTTGTCCGGACAGGCTGTCCAGGCATAACAGGAAACCGGGAGAAGGGAAGCCTTCTCCCGATAAACTATCAGGGAGTGAAAACGTGATGTCTCATTTGAACTATAACCATCTCTATTACTTCTGGCATGTCTACAAGCAGGGCTCGGTCGTGGGAGCGGCAGAGGCGCTCTACCTGACACCACAAACTATTACCGGGCAAATCAAAGCCCTGGAAGAGCGCTTACAGGGCAAGCTTTTTAAGCGGAAAGGACGTGGCATTGAGCCGAGCGAGCTGGGCGAACTGGTGTTCCGCTATGCGGACAAGATGTTCACCCTGAGCCAGGAGATGCTGGATATCGTTAACTATCGCAAAGAGTCGAACCTGCTCTTTGACGTGGGCGTGGCGGATGCGTTGTCCAAACGGCTGGTAAGCGGTGTGCTGGATGCGGCGGTGGTGGAAGATGAACAGATTCATTTACGCTGCTTTGAGTCCACTCACGAGATGCTGCTGGAACAGCTGAGCCAGCATAAGCTGGATATGATTATCTCGGATTGCCCAATCGACTCCACGCAGCAGGAAGGCTTGTTCTCGGTGAAAATTGGCGAATGCGGCGTCAGTTTCTGGTGCATTAATCCGCCGCCGGAAAAACCGTTTCCTGCTTGCCTGGAAGAGCGCCGCCTGCTGGTGCCGGGTAGGCGGTCTATGCTCGGACGTAAGCTGCTGAACTGGTTTAACTCGCAGGGGCTGAACGTGGAGATCCTCGGTGAGTTCGACGATGCGGCTTTGATGAAGGCTTTTGGCGAGGCGCACAACGCTATCTTCGTTGCCCCGACGCTGTACGCGCACGATCTCTATTCAGACGACAAGATTACCGAGATTGGCAGGGTGGATAACGTGATGGAAGAGTATCACGCCATATTCGCCGAAAGGATGATTCAGCACCCGGCGGTGCAGCGAATCTGCAACCGCGACTACTCGGCGCTGTTTACGCCGCCGGCAATCTGAAGACATAAAAAAACCCGCGTTAAGCGGGTTCTTTCAAACAAGCAACAACAAGTAGCGATTAAGCCAGTTTGTTGATCTGCGCGGTCAGGTTTGCTTTATGACGCGCTGCTTTGTTTTTGTGGATCAGACCTTTAGCAGCCTGACGATCCACGATTGGTTGCATTTCGTTAAATGCGTTCTGCGCTGCAGCTTTGTCGCCTGCTTCGATTGCTGCGTATACTTTCTTGATGAAAGTACGCATCATAGAGCGACGGCTTGCGTTGTGCTTACGAGCCTTTTCAGACTGAACGGCACGTTTCTTAGCTGATTTGATATTAGCCAAGTCCAACTCCCAAATATGTTCTATGTGGACAATTCAAAGGCCGAGGAATATGCCCTCTTTGCCTTCTTTTGTCAATGGATTTGTGCAAATAAGCGCCGTTAATGAGCGACGCTACGTTACGTAGTGATGGCGCAGGATTCTACCAGCTTGTCTTTCGTGAATACAGCCTTTCGGCATAAAAATCGCAGTTCTCGGGCAGATTTTTTTGCTGTGAAAGGTCAGCCTGATGAAATCATACGGCTTTCTGTTTCGCGTGAACAATCGCCGGTTAACCTTAACCGCCGTACAAGGTATACTTTGGCGATTTTCACTGTTTTGAGCCAGTCATGAAGCTGATACGCGGCATACATAATCTCAGTCAAGCCCCGCACGGGTGCGTGCTGACCATTGGTAATTTTGACGGCGTGCATCGTGGGCATCAGGCGCTGTTGCAGGGATTGCGTAAAGAAGGGGAGGCGCGTGGCCTGCCCGTTGTGGTGATGATTTTCGAACCGCAGCCGCTGGAGCTGTTTGCCGGCGAGAAATCTCCCGCGCGGCTGACGCGTCTGCGTGAGAAGTTACGCTACCTGGCGGAGTCCGGCGTGGACTACGTCCTGTGCGTACGCTTCGACCGTCGGTTTGCCGCGCTGACCGCACAAAACTTTGTCAGCGATCTGTTGGTCAGGCAGCTTGGCGTGCAGTTTCTCGCCGTGGGCGATGATTTCCGCTTTGGCGCTGGTCGTCAGGGCGATTTCTTGTTATTACAGAAGGCTGGCCTGGAGTACGGGTTTGACGTCACCAGTACGATGACCTTCTGTGAGGGCGGGGTGCGCGTCAGCAGCACGGCGGTACGTCAGGCGCTGGCGAACGATGAACTGGACACGGCAGAAACGCTGCTGGGTCATCCGTTCACAATTTCAGGTCGTGTGGTCCATGGCGATGCGCTGGGCCGCACGATAGGTTTTCCGACGGCGAATATACCGCTGCGTCGTCAGGTCTCCCCGGTTAAAGGGGTCTATGCGGTGGAAGTGGCAGGACTGGGTGAGAAGCCTTTCTACGGTGTTGCCAACATTGGTACACGTCCAACGGTTTCCGGTGTGCGTCAACAGTTAGAAGTACACCTGCTGGACGTTGTAATGGACCTCTACGGTCGCCATATAGATGTGATACTGCGTAAAAAAATACGCAATGAACAGCGATTCGCTTCGCTGGATGAACTTAAGGCGCAAATCGCGCGAGATGAATTAACGGCCCGCGAGTTTTTTGGGCTTTAGAACCGGCTTAACTGCCTACGTGATAAATACGGAACCGAGAATCTGATGAGTGACTATAAATCAACCCTGAATTTGCCGGAAACAGGGTTCCCGATGCGCGGCGATCTCGCCAAGCGCGAACCGGGAATGCTGGCGCGTTGGACTGATGATGACCTGTACGGCATCATTCGTGCAGCCAAAAAAGGCAAAAAAACCTTCATTCTGCATGATGGCCCTCCCTATGCGAATGGCAGCATTCATATTGGTCACTCTGTAAACAAGATTCTGAAAGACATTATCGTGAAGTCCAAAGGACTCGCGGGATATGACTCGCCTTATGTTCCGGGCTGGGACTGCCATGGTCTGCCAATCGAGCTGAAAGTGGAGCAAGAGTACGGTAAGCCAGGTGAGAAGTTCACCGCCGCAGAGTTCCGCGCGAAATGCCGCGAATACGCTGCCACCCAGGTTGACGGTCAGCGCGCTGACTTCATCCGTCTGGGCGTGCTGGGCGACTGGTCGCACCCGTACCTGACCATGGACTTCAAAACCGAAGCCAACATTATCCGTGCGCTGGGTAAAATCATCGGCAACGGTCACCTGCATAAAGGCGCTAAGCCGGTGCACTGGTGCGTGGACTGCCGTTCTGCGCTGGCAGAAGCGGAAGTAGAGTATTACGACAAAACCTCGCCTTCTATCGACGTGGCGTTCGAAGCGGTCGATCAGGATGCGATCAAAGCTAAATTTGGCCTGCCAGGCGTAAGCGGTCCAGTCTCGCTGGTTATCTGGACCACCACCCCGTGGACGTTACCAGCCAACCGTGCCATTTCCCTGTCCGGTGAGTTTGAGTACGCGCTGGTACAAATTGATGGTCGCGCGGTTATCCTGGCAAAAGATCTGGTTGAAAGCGTGCTTAAACGCGCGAACATCACCGATTACAGCGTGCTGGGCACCGTAAAAGGCGACGCGCTGGAGCTGATGCGCTTCAAACACCCGTTCCTGGACTTCGACGTTCCGGCGATCCTGGGCGACCACGTCACGCTGGACGCGGGTACCGGTGCGGTGCATACCGCCGGCGGCCACGGTCCTGACGACTACAACATCAGCCTGAAATACGGTCTGGAAATCGCCAACCCGGTCGGTCCGGATGGCTCTTACCTGCCTGGCACCTACCCGGCGCTGGACGGTATCAACGTCTTTAAAGCCAACGACATCATCGTTGACATGCTTCGCACCAGCGGCGCGCTGCTGCACGTTGAGAAAATGCAGCACAGCTATCCGTGCTGCTGGCGCCATAAGACCCCGATTATCTTCCGTGCGACCCCGCAGTGGTTCGTCAGCATGGACCAGAAAGGCCTGCGCGAGCAGTCTCTGAAAGAGATCAAAGGCGTGCAGTGGATCCCGGACTGGGGCCAGGCGCGTATCGAATCCATGGTGGCTAACCGTCCTGACTGGTGTATCTCCCGTCAGCGCACATGGGGCGTGCCGATGTCGCTGTTCGTGCATAAAGAGACGCAGGAACTGCACCCGAACACCCTGGAACTGATGGAAGAGGTGGCGAAGCGCGTTGAAGTTGACGGCATTCAGGCGTGGTGGGATCTCGATTCCCGTGACATCCTGGGCGCTGACGCGGACAACTACGAGAAAGTGCCGGATACCCTGGACGTGTGGTTCGACTCCGGGTCTACCCACTCCTCCGTGGTTGACGTGCGCCCTGAGTTCGCCGGTCACGCTGCCGACATGTATCTGGAAGGTTCCGACCAACACCGCGGCTGGTTCATGTCATCCCTGATGATCTCCACCGCCATGAAGGGCAAAGCACCTTACCGCCAGGTACTGACCCACGGCTTCACCGTGGATGGTCAGGGCCGTAAGATGTCCAAATCCATCGGTAACACCGTTTCTCCGCAGGACGTGATGAACAAGCTGGGCGCGGATATTCTGCGCCTGTGGGTGGCATCCACCGACTACACGGGCGAAATGGCGGTGTCTGACGAGATCCTGAAACGTGCTGCTGACAGCTATCGTCGTATCCGTAACACCGCGCGCTTCCTGCTGGCGAACCTGAACGGGTTTGATCCGGTAAAAGACATGGTGAAGCCGGAAGAGATGGTGGTGCTCGATCGCTGGGCGGTAGGCTGCGCGAAAGCGGCACAGGAAGATATTCTGAAAGCCTATGAGTCTTACGACTTCCACGAAGTGGTGCAGCGCCTGATGCGCTTCTGCTCCATTGAGATGGGGTCGTTCTATCTCGACATCATCAAAGACCGCCAGTACACCGCGAAAGCGGACAGCGTGGCGCGTCGTAGCTGCCAGACCGCGCTGTTCCACATCGCAGAGGCGCTGGTACGCTGGATGGCGCCGATCATGTCCTTCACCGCAGATGAAATCTGGGGTTACCTGCCGGGCGACCGTGAGAAGTATGTCTTCACCGGCGAGTGGTACGAAGGTCTGTTCGACCTCTCCAGCACTGAAGCAATGAACGACGCCTACTGGGACGAGCTGCTGAAAGTGCGTGGCGAAGTGAACAAGGTTATCGAGCAGGCGCGCGCTGACAAGAAAGTCGGTGGCTCTCTGGAAGCGACGGTGACCCTGTACGCAGAGCCTGAGCTGGCCGCGAAGCTGACCGCGCTGGGCGATGAATTACGATTTGTCCTGTTGACCTCCGGTGCGAAAGTTGCGGATTATGCCGAGGCATCTGCTGATGCTCAGCAGAGCGAACTGCTCAAAGGACTGAAGGTCGCACTGAGCAAAGCCGATGGTGAAAAATGCCCGCGTTGCTGGCATTACACTACCGATGACGGCCAGGTGGCGGAACACGCAGACATCTGCGGACGCTGTGTAAGCAACGTCGCCGGCGACGGCGAAAAACGTAAGTTTGCCTGATGAGTAAAACTCTCTGTTCAACAGGACTGCGCTGGCTGTGGCTGGTGGTAGTGGTGCTGATTATTGATTTGGGCAGCAAGTTCCTGATCCTCCAGAATTTCGCTCTGGGGGATACGGTCCCGCTGTTCCCGTCGCTTAACCTGCACTACGCCCGCAACTACGGCGCGGCGTTTAGTTTCCTTGCCGACAGCGGTGGCTGGCAGCGTTGGTTCTTCGCAGGTATCGCAATGGGTATCTGCGTCGTGCTCGCGGTGCTGATGTACCGCTCGAAGGCCACGCAAAAGCTGAATAACATCGCCTACGCGCTGATCATTGGTGGCGCACTGGGTAACCTGTTTGACCGCCTGTGGCACGGCTTTGTAGTCGATATGATCGACTTCTACGTCGGCGACTGGCACTTTGCGACCTTTAACCTCGCCGATAGCGCAATATGCGTTGGTGCAGCGTTAATCGTGCTGGAAGGCTTCTTGCCTAAACCGGCCGCGAAAGCGCAGGTGTAACAAAACCAGCCGGGTGACGCGTAGCGATCCCGGCCTACAGAATTTGTGGCCCCCGTAGGCCCGGTAAGCGTAGCGCCACCGGGCAACAGGTGACCCAAAACAAGCGAGCAATTTGCATGTCTAAATCCGTACAGAGCAACAGCGCGGTTCTCGTTCATTTCACGCTGAAGCTGGATGACGGCTCCACGGCCGAGTCCACCCGCAACAATGGCAAACCGGCGCTGTTTCGTCTGGGCGACACCTCCCTGTCTGAAGGCCTCGAACAACAGCTTCTCGGGCTGAAAGAGGGTGAGAAAAAAGCGTTCTCACTGGAGCCGGATGCGGCATTCGGTGTGCCAAGCCCGGATCTGATTCAGTACTTCTCGCGCCGTGAGTTTATGGATGCGGGTGAACCGGAGATCGGGGCGATTATGCTCTTTACCGCTATGGACGGCAGCGAAATGCCTGGCGTGATCCGCGAAATCAACGGGGATTCCATCACCGTTGACTTCAACCATCCGCTTGCCGGGCGTACCGTTCATTTTGATGTAGAAGTGCTGGAGATCGATCCGGCGCTGGAGGACTGAAATGCAGATCCTGTTGGCTAACCCGCGCGGTTTTTGCGCTGGTGTAGACCGCGCTATCAGCATTGTTGAAAATGCGCTGGAGATTTACGGCGCGCCGATTTACGTGCGTCACGAAGTGGTGCACAACCGCTACGTGGTCGACAGCCTGCGCGAGCGCGGTGCGATTTTTATCGAGCAGATCAGCGAAGTGCCGGACGGCGCAATCCTCATCTTCTCCGCGCACGGCGTATCCCAGGCCGTACGTAACGAAGCCAAAAGCCGCGATCTGACCGTATTCGATGCCACCTGTCCGTTAGTGACCAAGGTGCATATGGAAGTGGCGCGTGCAAGCCGTCGTGGTGAAGAGTCGATTCTGATTGGCCATGCCGGTCACCCGGAAGTTGAAGGCACCATGGGTCAGTACAGCAACCCGGAAGGGGGTATGTATCTGGTTGAGTCGCCGGAAGACGTTTTTACGCTGAATGTGAAAAACGAAGCGCGTCTGTCGTTTATGACCCAGACGACGCTTTCCGTGGACGACACCTCAGACGTGATTGACGCCCTGCGCCAGCGCTTCCCAAAAATCGTCGGGCCGCGCAAAGATGATATCTGCTACGCAACCACCAACCGTCAGGAAGCCGTGCGCGCGTTGGCTGAACAGGCGGACGTGGTGCTGGTGGTCGGTTCAAAAAACTCCTCTAACTCTAACCGTCTGGCCGAACTGGCGCAGCGTATGGGGAAAGCGGCGTTTCTGATCGACGACGCAACGGACATTCAGGAAGCGTGGGTGAAAAACGCGGCCTGCGTCGGTGTTACCGCAGGTGCTTCAGCGCCGGATATTCTGGTGCAAAACGTCATTGCCCGCCTGCAAGAGCTGGGTGGTGGCGAAGCGGTGCCGCTGGAAGGCCGTGAAGAGAACATTGTCTTTGAAGTGCCGAAAGAGCTGCGAATCGACGCCCGCGAAGTGGAATAATTTCTTTTCTGATGAAAGGCCAGCACCTTCTGTGCTGGCCTTTTTTTTGCTTCGTATCTTATCGTGACGACAAAATCATGTCTTTTACTGATATCTGAGTCGGTTTCACGTTAAATTCTAATTATTGGTGTTTTCAGTTGGCAGCCTTAGCGAAGGCTGGTTAATCTGAAAACGGTTTACATCATTTTAACGTAAGAGAATAACTATGCATGATGCACAGATCCGTGTCGCCATTGCGGGCGCGGGTGGACGTATGGGTCGCCAGCTGATTCAGGCGGCACTACAGATGGATGGCGTGGCACTTGGCGCGGCGCTGGAGCGTGAAGGTTCATCCCTGCTGGGCTCCGATGCGGGCGAGCTGGCAGGCGCGGGCAAGACAGGCGTTACCGTGCAGAGCAACCTGGAGGCGGTGAAAGAAGACTTTGACGTGTTCATCGACTTTACCCGTCCGGAAGGCACTTTGACTCACCTGGCGTTTTGCCGCCAGCACGGTAAAGGGATGGTGATTGGCACCACCGGTTTCGATGATGCCGGTAAACAGACCATTCAGGAAGCAGCCGCCGACATTGCGATTGTCTTCGCCGCGAACTTTAGCGTAGGCGTTAACGTTATGCTGAAACTGCTGGAAAAGGCAGCGAAGGTGATGGGCGACTATACCGACATTGAGATAATTGAAGCGCACCACCGCCATAAAGTCGATGCCCCATCTGGCACGGCGCTGGCGATGGGCGAAGCGATTGCTTATGCAATGGATAAAGATTTGAAAGACATCGCGGTCTATTCTCGCGAAGGTCACACTGGCGAGCGCGTGCCTGGCACCATTGGTTTTGCCACCGTTCGCGCGGGTGATATCGTCGGCGAACATACCGCTATGTTCGCCGATATTGGTGAAAGGGTCGAAATCACACATAAAGCATCCAGCCGCATGACGTTTGCAAACGGGGCGGTACGCTCCGCACTGTGGCTAAAAGGTAAGCCAAATGGTCTTTTTGATATGCGAGATGTGCTCGAACTCAACAATTTGTAAGCGTTATTACCCATCGTGATGTGGTTATTGCAGTCGTAACTGTTTGATTGCATAGGGCAATATTTTATTGCCCTTTTATTTTGCCTATTTCAAAGGATTATTGTATTTAACTCATTTAAAGTAAGTGTTTTCATGCTATTTTATGTTGCTGCACTGTAAATTTTGACCATCTGGTCCACTTTTTATTCCCGCAAGACGATTGTTTCTTTTAAACTGCCTGCGCAAGCGGTTTCCACAGTGATTTAGTTGATCTTTTTGCCGCTTAATTTGAAATCAAGCCATCAGGCCTGCAAAAGAATAAACAAAATCCCCGTTTTAAGTTGACTTTTACATGGCAAATCCCCAGAATGCCGCCGTTTGCCAAAAATCCGCTGGCAACACATTTGCATTGATCCATGACATGGTTATGAATTAATATGCAAATAAAGTGAGTGAATATTCTCTGGAGGGTGTTTTGATTAAGTCAGCGCTATTGGTTCTGGAAGACGGAACCCAGTTTATCGGTCGGGCCATAGGGGCAACGGGTTCGGCGGTTGGGGAAGTCGTTTTCAATACTTCAATGACCGGTTATCAAGAAATCCTCACTGATCCTTCCTATTCTCGCCAAATCGTTACTCTTACTTATCCTCATATCGGCAATGTCGGCACCAATGCGGCTGACGAAGAATCCTCTCAGGTACATGCGCAAGGCCTGGTCATTCGCGACCTGCCGCTGATTGCCAGCAACTTCCGCAACACCGAAGACCTCTCTTCTTACCTGAAGCGCCATAACATTGTGGCGATTGCCGATATTGATACCCGTAAGCTGACGCGTCTGCTGCGCGAGAAGGGTGCACAAAATGGCTGCATCATCGCAGGGGACAACCTCGATGCGGCGCTGGCGCTGGAAAAAGCGAAAGCCTTCCCGGGCCTGAACGGGATGGACCTGGCGAAAGAAGTGACTACCACAGAAGCCTACAGCTGGACGCAGGGAAGCTGGACGCTGGAAGGCGACCTGCCGGAAGCGAAACCGGAAAGCGAGCTGCCGTTCCACGTGGTGGCCTACGATTTTGGTGCCAAGCGCAACATCCTGCGTATGCTGGTTGACCGTGGCTGCCGCCTGACGGTCGTCCCGGCACAAACGTCTGCGGAAGATGTTCTGAAGATGAACCCGGACGGCATCTTCCTCTCTAACGGTCCTGGCGACCCGGCGCCGTGTGACTACGCTATCGACGCCATTAAGTCCTTCCTTGAAACCGATATCCCGGTATTCGGCATCTGTCTCGGCCATCAGCTGCTGGCGCTGGCGAGCGGAGCGAACACCGTCAAGATGAAGTTCGGCCACCATGGTGGTAACCACCCGGTGAAAGATATCGACAACAACACGGTAATGATCACCGCGCAGAACCACGGCTTCGCTGTGGATGAAGCGACGATGCCAGCTAACCTGCGCGTGACGCATAAGTCACTGTTCGATGGTACCTTGCAGGGTATCCATCGCACCGATAAGCCTGCGTTCAGCTTCCAGGGCCACCCTGAAGCCAGCCCGGGCCCACACGATGCCGCGCCGCTGTTCGATCACTTCATCGAACTTATCGAGCAATACCGTAAGACTGCTAAATAATCAGGAGCTGAGAAGACCATGCCAAAACGTACAGACATAAAAAGCATCCTGATCCTTGGCGCTGGCCCGATCGTGATCGGCCAGGCCTGCGAATTTGACTACTCCGGCGCGCAGGCGTGTAAAGCCCTGCGCGAAGAGGGTTACCGCGTCATCCTGGTCAACTCTAACCCGGCCACCATCATGACCGACCCGGAAATGGCAGATGCGACCTACATCGAGCCAATTCACTGGGAAGTGGTACGCAAAATTATTGAGAAAGAGCGTCCGGATGCGGTGCTGCCGACCATGGGTGGCCAGACGGCGCTGAACTGCGCGCTGGAGCTGGAGCGTCAGGGTGTGCTGGAAGAGTTCGGCGTGACCATGATTGGGGCAACCGCCGACGCGATTGATAAAGCAGAAGACCGTCGTCGCTTCGACGTGGCAATGAAAAAAATTGGCCTCGACACCGCGCGTTCCGGTATCGCACACAACATGGAAGAAGCGCTGGCCGTCGCGGCTGACGTGGGCTATCCGTGCATCATCCGTCCATCATTCACCATGGGCGGCACCGGCGGCGGTATCGCCTACAACCGCGAAGAGTTCGAAGAGATTTGCGAACGCGGTCTGGATCTCTCCCCAACCAAAGAGCTGCTGATTGATGAATCGCTGATTGGCTGGAAAGAGTACGAGATGGAAGTGGTGCGTGATAAAAACGACAACTGCATCATCGTCTGCTCCATCGAAAACTTCGACGCGATGGGGATCCACACCGGCGACTCCATCACCGTTGCGCCAGCTCAGACGCTGACCGACAAAGAGTACCAAATCATGCGTAACGCCTCGATGGCGGTACTGCGTGAAATCGGCGTGGAAACCGGCGGCTCGAACGTGCAGTTCTCGGTGAACCCGAAAACCGGCCGTCTGATTGTTATCGAAATGAACCCGCGCGTGTCCCGTTCCTCCGCGCTGGCCTCCAAAGCCACCGGCTTCCCGATTGCGAAAGTGGCGGCGAAACTGGCGGTGGGTTACACCCTTGACGAGCTGATGAACGACATCACCGGTGGCCGCACGCCAGCGTCCTTCGAACCGTCCATCGACTACGTTGTGACCAAAATTCCTCGCTTTAATTTCGAGAAATTCGCCGGCGCGAACGACCGTCTGACTACCCAGATGAAATCCGTTGGTGAAGTCATGGCGATTGGCCGCACGCAGCAGGAATCCCTGCAAAAAGCGCTGCGTGGCCTGGAAGTGGGCGCGACCGGCTTTGACCCGAAAGTCAGCCTGGACGACCCGGAAGCACTGACCAAAATCCGCCGCGAGCTGAAAGACGCGGGCGCAGAGCGTATCTGGTACATCGCCGATGCCTTCCGTGCGGGCCTCTCTGTCGACGGCGTATTTAACCTGACTAACATCGACCGCTGGTTCCTGGTGCAGATTGAAGAGCTGGTGCGTCTGGAAGAGAAAGTGGCAGAGCTGGGCATCAACGGCCTGGACGCAGACTTCCTGCGCATGCTGAAGCGTAAAGGCTTCGCCGATGCGCGTCTGGCTAAACTGGCGGGCGTACGTGAAGCGGAGATCCGCAAGCTGCGCGACCAGTATGACCTGCACCCGGTTTACAAGCGCGTGGACACCTGTGCGGCAGAGTTCTCGACCGATACCGCGTACATGTACTCCACCTATGAAGATGAGTGCGAGGCGAACCCGTCCGTCGACCGCGACAAGATTATGGTGCTGGGCGGCGGTCCAAACCGTATCGGCCAGGGCATTGAGTTCGACTACTGCTGCGTGCATGCCTCGCTGGCGCTGCGCGAAGACGGTTACGAGACCATCATGGTCAACTGTAACCCGGAAACCGTCTCGACCGACTACGACACTTCCGACCGCCTCTACTTCGAGCCGGTTACGCTGGAAGACGTGCTGGAAATCGTGCGCATCGAGAAGCCTAAAGGCGTGATCGTGCAGTATGGCGGCCAGACTCCGCTGAAGCTGGCGCGTGCGCTGGAAGCGGCAGGTGTGCCGGTCATCGGCACCAGCCCGGACGCGATTGACCGTGCGGAAGACCGCGAGCGTTTCCAGCAGGCAGTTGATCGTCTCAAGCTGAAACAGCCGGCGAACGCCACCGTGACCGCGATTGAAATGGCCGTTGAGAAAGCGAAAGAGATTGGTTACCCGCTGGTGGTGCGTCCATCCTACGTACTGGGCGGCCGTGCGATGGAAATCGTCTATGACGAAGCCGACCTGCGTCGCTACTTCCAGACGGCGGTGAGCGTTTCCAACGATGCGCCAGTGCTGCTCGACCGCTTCCTCGACGACGCGGTTGAAGTCGACGTTGACGCTATCTGCGACGGCGAAATGGTGCTGATTGGCGGCATCATGGAGCACATCGAGCAGGCTGGCGTGCACTCCGGTGACTCCGCATGTTCTCTTCCTGCGTACACCCTGAGCCAGGAGATTCAGGATGTGATGCGTCAGCAGGTGCAGAAGCTGGCCTTCGAGTTGCAGGTTCGCGGCCTGATGAACGTCCAGTTCGCAGTGAAAGACAACGAAGTTTATCTGATTGAAGTCAACCCGCGTGCGGCGCGTACCGTACCGTTCGTCTCTAAAGCGACCGGTATTCCGCTGGCGAAAGTGGCGGCGCGCGTGATGGCTGGCCAGACGCTGGCTCAGCAGGGCGTCACGAAAGAAATCATCCCGCCGTACTACTCGGTGAAAGAGGTGGTGCTGCCGTTCAACAAATTCCCGGGCGTTGACCCACTGTTAGGGCCAGAGATGCGCTCTACAGGGGAAGTGATGGGCGTGGGCCGCACCTTCGCAGAAGCGTTTGCTAAGGCACAGCTGGGCAGCAGCTCCACCATGAGAAAATCGGGCCGTGCGCTGCTCTCCGTTCGCGAAGGCGATAAAGAGCGCGTGGTTGACCTGGCCGCCAAGCTGCTTAAACAGGGCTTCGAGCTGGATGCAACCCACGGCACGGCAATTGTGCTGGGTGAAGCTGGGATCAACCCGCGTCTGGTGAACAAGGTGCATGAAGGTCGTCCGCACATTCAGGACCGTATCAAGAATGGTGAGTACACCTACATTATCAACACCACCGCAGGTCGCCAGGCGATTGAAGACTCCAAGCTGATTCGCCGCAGCGCGCTCCAGTATAAAGTGCATTACGACACCACCCTGAACGGCGGTTTCGCGACGGCCATGGCGCTGAATGCGGATGCCACCGAGAAGGTGATTTCGGTGCAGGAAATGCACGCTCAGATTAGCAAGTAATCTGCGTAGGCCCGGCAAGCGTTAGCGCCGCCGGGCAAGTGGCGGGTGGCGCTTCGCTTACCCGCCCTACGGTTTTCTTTACCCATCTTAAGAACCTTCTGGTTTTTCATCCGCTTTCAGTCAGTTAGCCTAAAATGGTTAGGTCGATAACGAAAATTCAACTGAGAGCAGGGGAAAACACCATGCAAAATAAACTACTGATCGCTTCCGTTCTGGCTGCCACTGCAATGTTCACCGTGGCGGGCTGTTCGTCAAATCAGGCCGTAAAAACCACCGATGGTAAAACTATCGTTACTGACGGGAAACCGCAGGTGGATGACGATACCGGTCTGGTATCGTACAAAAACGCCGAAACCGGTCAAACTGAACAGATTAACCGTGACCAGGTTAAATCAATGGGTGAGCTGGATAACTAAAAAAAAAGCAGTGGCACATGCCACTGCTTTTTTTGCGTCAGAATGATCGATTACCAGCGATGGTTTAACAAAATATGACCGCCGTAAGCGGCATAGCTGTTTTCACCCCACTCACCGCTGGCACGCAGGGAGATCGTTGTGGTTTCGTTCAGGTTGCCGGTTACGCCCAGCTCTAACTGACCACGATCTTCTGGCGTATCGTTGCTGACGGTTTCGTCGTTGAATGCCAGATCGTTTTGACCAGCACCTTTCAACCAGTTAACTGCGACGTATGGCTGCCAGGCCTTGACGTCCTTCTGCTGGAAGTAGCTTGCTTTAACGCCAAGACGACCAAAGACGCTGTCATTATCCAGCGTGGTTACGCGAACGCCGTCGCGATCGGTGTGATTTTCTTGATCGAGATAGCTGTAGATCACCTGCGCCTGTGGCTCGATCTTCCATGTACGTTCATTTTCAGACTGGATAACCCACGCGTGGCCGACTTCAACAGACGCGGCGAAACCTTCGCTATCGTAATCTTCATCGTTACGATTGCTGGTGACTTTGTTGTTGTACCAGCTATAAGCGGCCCAGGTATCAACGTAGCTGCCCAGACGTAATTTCTGATCTTCCTGCCAGGTGGCGTACAGCCCAACATTAAAGCCATCAACCTTACCCTGTGCGTCACGCACGTTGTGCTTCGCATCAGAGTGGGTCTTCGCCTGGCCTGCACCGAACATACCACCGGCACGCAGGATGCCGTTATCCATTGGCTTGCTCATGAAATCGCTGCCGACTTGCAGAACGGTGGTGGTGGTGTCGTAGCTGACTTTATCGCCACCCGCATCGTTCTCATGATAGCGACCCTTAACGTACATCCAGGTGTTCAGATCGTCTTCATTGCGGAAAGTGAGCTGGTCGCGATCGTCGCGCTTATGCAGGAACATGCTCTGCGCGGCAAGGTAGTTACCTAAGTAAGCACCCACTTCAGGTGCCATAACTTCCGGGGCACTGTTACCGCCGTTATCGGTGTTGCC
>NZ_JADCLG010000029.1:105535-190821 GCF_014982425.1 Enterobacter cloacae complex sp. I1M
TTGTCAGTGTTGCCGCCGTTGTCGGTGTTACCACCATCATCGGCGTTACCACCGTCATCTGTGTTACCACCATTATCGGTGTTGCCACCGCCGTCGGTGTTACCGCCGTCATCATTATTGCCACCGTCATCGGTGTCGTCGGAAGGATCATCAGAAGGCGTCGCCTTTGATTCCAGATACCAGTTTCCGTCACTGTGCTGGTAGAGGTTATATTCCCAGGCGCCTGCGACGACCGGTTTTGCCAGCGTCAGCTGGGCTTCGGAACTGCCGCCAATGCTGACAATTTCCATACCGTTAATGGTTTGCGCGCCTGCGCCGCCAATGTTGGTAATGCTGACGCCGGACTGACCGAAGCTGCTGCCCGTAATGGTGAGGTGGTCAGTTGGTGAGTTATCTTCACCCAGAGTGCTGTTCATCACAATCTGGCTACCGTCAGAGCCGGTGTAGTCGCCATTAATCGTAAAATTATTGCCAACGCTATTATCAGCCGCACTCAGCAACAGCGTGCCGCCATTAGCCACGTTGCCGTTGATGGTATCAACACCGGAAGCGCTGAGCGTGGAGTTACCCTGGACTGCATTCCATGCCGCCAGCGTACCGCCGCTAAGAATCGCGATGTTGTTGTTCACTTCGCCTGCGGTGGCAAAGGTCGCGCCGTTTTCAACGGTAACGGTGGCGTTACTGCCCTTGACGCCGAGCGTTGCTCCGGTGGAGACCAGCGTGGTGCCACCGTGCAGAACCGTATTCCCTGTATAGCTATTTTTGCCTGTCAGGGTCAGCGTGTTGGAATCAACTTTTTCGACGTTACCGCTACCGGTCATGTCGGTGGCGAAAGTGAAATCGCTACCCTGATTAAAAATGACGGTACCATTGTTGGTGAGCCCACCGCTGAGCGTCGCAGTTTTTTCGCCATCGCCCAGTTGCAGCGAGGCGTCTTTGGCCACCCGCGTATTACCGGTATTCGATACCGCACCCGACAGGGTTAACGCGCCAGTCTCTATCAGCAAGGAGTCGCCAGAGCCAATAATGTCGAGATCGCCCGACAGTGTCCAGCTTTCACCCTCCATTTTTACGCTGGCAAAACCGTCGCCTTCATTCAGACCCACGAAGTTACTGTCTTCCGTACCGGTGCCGATCAACGTCAGGGTATTTCCTCTGGAATTTGTGGATATTACGTCACCGATGAGGTTGGAGCCAGTGTCGAGCAGTAGCGTGTTATTTTTATCGCTGGCAAACATAATAGCGTTTGTTTCACCACTAATCGTTCCGCTATTTTTGATATCTAATTTTGCTGTATCTTTTACATTGATTCCGTACTGGGTTCCCTGCACAGTGGCACTGTTAAAAATCTTAGTGTTGCCATCATTTGCCGTAATAGCATCACCGTTTGTACCGATAATTTCGCCACTGTTATTAATGCCAATGCCAACCTGAGTACTAAGACCTGTTTTTCCTTTTATCGTTCCGGTGCTGGTATTGGTAATATTTACTGCGGAGGAGTTTTCACTGACAAAAATGCCATTTTCCGAGCCAGTAATGTTTCCACTGTTATTAAAATCACCGAGTAGTGACTGAATATTCACCGCATTCGCGGTGGTGGAGGAAATGGTTGCGCCGATGTCGTTATTAATTACAATGCGCTGTACACCAGTATTTATATTCAGGCCATTTCCCGTGCCAGAAATATTCCCTTCGTTAGTGACATGGGTGAGAGTAAACCCAGAGACCGATACCGCCGCTTCACTACCGGCGGAGGAGATCGTCACGTTTTTATTAATAATATATTCAGCATCGGCTGAGAAATCTTGAGGAACAGAAGTTGATTGGTCAATCGTTGCAGAAAATGCAACCGCAGGGGTGCATATCAACAAGGCAGGAAATATCTTTCCAAGAGTTTTGGTTGTATGATTTAATCTAAAGAAATTGTTGCTCATGTACACATCCATTTGAGTGAGAAGGAACATTAGATAACGTGCGTAAAACGTATTTAGTCCGTCTTAAAGCGTGAGCTTAAAACAAAAAAAGCATAAAATTATTATTTTTTCAATAGGTTATGTACAGGTTGATTTATTAAATAATGACTTAAGTTTCGCTAAAAATATCTGTTGATAATATGAATGGCCATAACTATTTTGTAGGATGAATTTGTCTCGCGTATCGCTCTTCGTGTTTAGCGCCACTGTCGCTGGTAAGGTGGGATGGGTTGCCAATACTTGCGTTTTACTTTTAACCGTTAGATAGCCCCTTTAAGTCGGGGTGGTAACTGTCTACACTCAATGCTACAAGAAAAGTAAAAGACAGGCATATTCATGGTTCTGATAATTTATGCGCATCCCTATCCGCAACATTCGCATGCGAATAAACGGATGCTTGAGCAGGCAAGGACGCTCGAAAACGTTGAGATACGTTCCCTCTATCAACTCTATCCTGATTTCAGTATCGATGTCGCCGCCGAACAGGAGGCGCTCTCTCGTGCCGATCTGATCGTCTGGCAGCATCCGATGCAGTGGTACAGCACACCTCCGCTGCTGAAATTGTGGATCGACAAAGTCTTGTCGCACGGTTGGGCATACGGACATAACGGCAAAGCGCTTCAGGGAAAAAGCCTGATGTGGGCTGTAACCACCGGTGGGGGGGAAAGCCACTTTGAGATTGGCGCTTTCCCCGGATTTGACGTGCTGGCGCAGCCGCTCCAGGCTACCGCCCTTTACTGTGGCCTGAACTGGCTTCCGCCTTTTGCAATGCACTGTACCTTTGTCTGCGACGATGAAACCTTGCAGGCGCAGGCTCGTCACTACAAACAACGCTTACTCGAGTGGCAGGAGGGGCACAATGGATAGCCATACGATGATACAGGCGCTGATTTACCTCGGCGCGGCGGCATTAATTGTGCCCGTGGCGGTCCGTCTGGGGCTGGGCTCGGTGCTCGGCTATCTGATTGCCGGGTGTGTGATTGGCCCCTGGGGCTTTCGGCTGGTGACGGATGCCGAGTCAATCCTGCATTTTGCGGAAATCGGCGTGGTGCTGATGCTGTTTGTTATTGGCCTGGAATTGGATCCGCAGCGGCTGTGGAAACTGCGCGCCTCGGTGTTTGGCGGTGGCGCTTTGCAAATGCTGGCCTGCGGTCTGCTGTTGGGCGGGTTCTGCATTTTGCTGGGGATGGAGTGGAAAGTCGCAGAGCTGATCGGCATGACGCTGGCGCTCTCCTCGACGGCGATTGCCATGCAGGCAATGAACGAACGTAACCTGACGGTCTCGCAAATGGGGCGCAGCACCTTCTCCGTACTGCTGTTCCAGGATATTGCCGCCATCCCGCTGGTAGCGATGATCCCGCTGCTGGCAACCAGCGGCGCTTCAACGACGCTGGGGGCATTTGCCTTATCTGCGCTGAAGGTTGTCGGTGCGCTGGCGCTGGTAATTCTTCTGGGGCGCTACGTAACGCGTCCGTTGCTGCGCTTTGTGGCTCGCTCTGGCCTGCGCGAAGTATTCAGCGCCGTTGCGTTATTCCTGGTGTTTGGTTTTGGATTGCTGCTTGAAGAGGCTGGGCTGTCGATGGCGATGGGCGCTTTCCTCGCAGGGGTCTTACTGGCAAGCTCCGAATATCGTCACGCGCTGGAAAGCGATATCGAGCCGTTTAAAGGATTGCTGCTTGGGCTGTTTTTCATCGGCGTCGGGATGTCTATCGACTTCGGGACGCTGGTAACCCACCCGCTGCGCATCATCATTCTGCTGGTGGGTTTCCTGGTCATTAAAATGGCGATGCTGTGGCTGATTGCCCGACCGTTAAACGTGCCAAAACCGCAACGCCGCTGGTTTGCCGTGCTGTTGGGGCAGGGGAGTGAGTTTGCTTTCGTGGTCTTTGGCGCCGCGCAAATGGCAAATGTACTCGATCCGGAATGGGCAAAAGCGCTGACGCTGGCGGTCGCGCTGTCGATGGCCGCAACGCCAATTCTGCTGGTGCTGCTGACGCGTCTGGAAAAAACGGGAAGCGAACAGGAGCGAGAAGCCGATGAGATCGACGAGGAGCAGCCTCGCGTGATCATCGCCGGATTTGGCCGCTTCGGGCAGATCGCCGGCCGTTTACTGCTCTCCAGCGGTGTGAAAATGGTTATCCTCGATCACGATCCTGACCATGTTGATACGCTGCGTAAATTCGATATGAAAGTGTTTTACGGTGATGCGACCCGGGCGGACCTGCTGAAATCCGCCGGAGCGGCGAAAGCCGAGGTGCTGATTAACGCCATCGACGATCCTGAGACCAGCATGCAGATGGTTGAGCTGGTTAAAGAGCATTTTCCGCATCTGACCATTATCTCACGTGCGCGCGATGTGGATCACTACATCCAGCTGCGTCAGGCGGGGGTGGCAGCCCCTGAACGTGAAACCTTCGAAGGGGCGCTCAAATCTGGCCGCATGGCGCTGGAAAGTCTGGGGCTTGGTGCGTATGAAGCGCGTGAACGTGCCGATCTGTTCCGCCGCTTTAACCATGATATGGTGGAAGAGATGGTGGCGATGGCGAGCAGTACGGCAACCGAACGCGCAGCGGTGTTTAAACGCACCAGCACCATGCTGACGGAAATCATCAACGAGGATCGTAATCACCTGTCGCTGGTTCAGCGCCACGGCTGGCAAGGGACGGAAGAGGGCAAGCATACCGGTGATCCTGCGGATGAACCGGAGAGTAAACCCTCTGCGTGAAGTGGAGTTGCCAGCAATATTAAAAAATTTCTAATTCTTTACCCTGCCGCCAGTCGACGAAAGATTAAGCTTTCCGTATAGTGGCGGCAATTTTTTGCATCCGGGAAATTTTCAATGATCAGTCTGATTGCAGCGCTGGCGGTAGACCGCGTTATCGGCATGGAAAACGCCATGCCGTGGAACCTGCCTGCCGATCTCGCATGGTTTAAACGTACTACGTTAAACAAGCCGGTAGTGATGGGCCGCCTGACCTGGGAGTCGATTGGTCGTCCATTGCCGGGTCGTAAGAATATTGTGATCAGTAGCCAGCCGGGCACTGACGATCGCGTGCAGTGGGTGAAATCCGTTGATGAAGCGATTGCAGCCTGCGGCGATGCCGAAGAGATCATGGTGATCGGTGGTGGTCGCGTGTATGAGCAGTTCCTGCCAAAAGCGCAGAAACTGTATCTGACGCACATTGATGCGGAAGTGGAAGGGGATACCCATTTTCCGGATTACGATCCGGACGAGTGGGAGTCCGTATTCAGTGAGTTTCACGATGCGGATGCGCAGAACTCGCACAGCTACTGCTTCGAAATTCTGGAACGTCGTTAACGTTTTTATCCTCTCCCCAAAGGGAGAGGATAAACATCTTCAGGAGGCGACCGCCTCTCCCTCGCCTAAATCCAGCTGTCGGTTGGATGGCTGGACAAAGTAGGTTTTATCTTCCCAGCGTAAGCAGGTTAAATCCCCGCCCCAGCAGCATCCGGTATCCAGCGCATAGATATTTTCCGGGGTGCCTTTTCCTTCCAGTGATGCCCAGTGCCCAAATACCACGCTAAATTCGTTTGTCACGGGGCCCGGAATCGCAAACCATGGCTTAAGCGGCGCAGGGGCATTTTCCGGCGTATCTTTGCAATACATATCCAGCTGCCCGTTCGGGAAGCAGTAGCGCATCCGCGTAAAAGCATTGGTGATAAAACGTAGCCGCGCCAGGCCGCTGAGGTCATCACTCCAGTTATTCGGCATGTCGCCGTACATCGCATCGAGGAAGAACGGGTAGGAGTCGCTCGCCAGCACCGCTTCGGCGTCGCGCGCACAGGTTTTTGCCGTCTCAAGATCCCACTGAGGCGTGATGCCGGCATGAGCCATCACCAGCTTTTTCTCTTCGTCAATCTGTAGCAGTGGCTGGCGACGCAGCCAGTTGAGCAACTCATCGGCATCCGGTGCTTCCAGCAGGGGGGTAATGCGATCTTTCGGCTTATTACGGCTGATCCCGGCGTATACGGCCAGCAGATGCAGATCGTGGTTGCCCAGTACCAGCCGCACGCTGTCGCCCAGAGATTTGACGTAACGCAGGACGTCAAGGGAGCCAGGGCCGCGCGCCACTAAATCGCCTGTAAGCCAGAGCGTGTCCTGCCCGGGAGTAAAATCGACCTGTTTTAATAATGCGATCAGTTCATCGTAGCAACCGTGAACGTCGCCAATCAGATATGTAGACATTAGATTAATGAATAAGTGTAGGTACGGCGAGACGGAACACAGGAATAGCAATGCGGAAAGCATTACCGTCGGCATCGACCATTTCGTAATGGCCTTGCATGGTACCCAGTGGCGTTTCAATGACCGCACCGCTGGTGTACTGATACTCTTCGCCAGGGGCGATATGGGGTTGTTCACCGACCACACCTTCACCCTGGACTTCAATTTCGCGGCCATTGCCGTTGGTGATAAGCCAGTAGCGCCCGAGCAGTTGCACAGGCATCCGCCCCAGATTGCGAATGGTTACTGTATAAGCAAAGACAAAACGTTCTTCATCCGGTGTGGATTGGGACTCAATGTAGACGCTTTGAACCTGAACACAGACGCGGGGCGAATCAATCATGGCTTAGCTCTCCTTCGGCGGCGCATTGTCGCTGATGTAATTAGCCAGCTTGCAGTACTGCTCTACGGAAATATTTTCCGCACGCATTGCCGGGTCGATGCCCAACTCAGCTAACACGTCAACGGTAAACAGATTGCCAAGGCTGTTACGAATCGTTTTACGGCGCTGGTTAAAGGCTTCTGTCGTGATACGGCTCAGCACGCGCAGGTCTTTGACCGGATACGGCATCGTTTTATGTGGCACCAGGCGCACAACCGCAGAATCCACTTTTGGTGGTGGCGTGAACGCGGAAGGCGGCACTTCTAATACCGGGATCACGTTACAGTAATATTGCGCCATCACGCTTAAACGACCATACGCTTTACTGTTCGGCCCTGCAACCAGACGGTTAACGACCTCTTTTTGCAACATGAAGTGCATGTCGGCAATGGCATCAGTATAGCTAAACAGATGGAACATCAGCGGGGTGGAGATGTTGTACGGCAGGTTACCGAACACGCGCAGCGGCTGTCCCATTTTTTCTGACAGTTCGCCAAAGTTCATGGTCATCGCATCCTGCTGATAAATCGTCAGCTTCGGCCCGAGGAAAGGGTGCGTTTGCAGACGCGCGGCCAGATCGCGGTCGAGTTCGATAACGGTCAGTTCGTCAAGGCGTTCGCCTACCGGCTCGGTCAGCGCGGCAAGACCCGGGCCGATTTCGACCATGGCCTGGCCTTTCTGCGGATTAATGGCAGAAACGATACTGTCGATCACAAACTGATCGTTGAGGAAGTTTTGCCCGAAGCGTTTACGGGCTAAGTGGCCCTGATGGACTCGATTAGTCATTGAGTATTAACAATCATTTTGATGGCGAGATTAAGCGCCGTGATAAAACTGCCGACATCTGCTTTTCCCTGGCCTGCCAGATCCAGCGCAGTACCGTGGTCAACGGACGTTCGAATAAAGGGTAAGCCGAGGGTGATATTCACCCCGCGACCAAATCCCTGGTATTTTAGCACGGGCAGACCCTGATCGTGGTACATCGCGAGTACGGCATCGGCTTTATCCAGGTATTTGGGCTGGAAAAGGGTGTCGGCAGGCAGTGGCCCGCTGAGGTTCATCCCCTTCGCCCGCATCTCCTCAAGCACCGGAATGATGGTGTCGATCTCTTCAGTGCCCATATGTCCGCCCTCACCCGCGTGCGGATTCAGGCCGCAAACCAGCACATGCGGCTGCGGAATACCGAATTTGGTTTGCAGATCGTGATGCAAAATGCCAATGATCTCACGCAGGAGTTCAGGCGTAATGGCATCCGGAATGGCTTTGATCGGCAGGTGCGTTGTTACCAGCGCAACGCGCATTGCTTCGGTTGCCAGCATCATCACCACTTTCGGGCTGTGCGAACGCTCTTCGAAAAATTCGGTATGCCCGGTAAACGGAATGCCCGCGTCGTTGATTACGCCTTTATGCACCGGACCGGTGATCAGGGCTGCAAATTCGCCCTGAAGGCAACCGTTACAGGCGCGCGCCAGCGTCTCGACAACGTAGTGGCCGTTTTCGATGTGTAACTCACCGGGGACAACAGGTGCACGGAGCGGAACTGAAAGCAGGGTGAGAGTACCAGCCTGCTGCGGTGCGGACTGTTGGCCTTCAACGTAAGGGAGGAGCGTTAAAGGCAGACCGAGCAAGGCTGCCCGGTCTTGTAACAGTGTTGCATCTGCGCAAACAACCAACTCTACCGGCCAGCTGCGCTGGGCGAGCTGAACCACAAGGTCAGGCCCAATCCCGGCGGGTTCGCCGGGAGTGATCACAACACGATGCGGTTTCATTAGTTGCTCAACACTTTCACGTAAGCGCTGGCGCGTTGTTCCTGCATCCAGGTTGCGGCTTCTTCAGAGAACTTACGGTTAAACAGCATGCGATACGCACGATCTTTCTGCGCCGCGTCGGTTTTATCCACGTTGCGCGTGTCCATCAGCTGGATCAGATGCCAGCCGAAGGAGGAGTGCACTGGCGCGCTCATCTGACCCTTATTCAGCTTCATTAACGCATCGCGGAAAGCTGGATCGTAAATATCCGCTGCCGCCCAACCCAGGTCACCGCCCTGGTTTGCAGAGCCAGGATCCTGAGAGAACTCTTTTGCCGCTTTATCGAAGGTGGTTTTACCGCTCTTGATGTCTGCGGCGATCTGTTCCAGCTTCGCACGGGCCTGATCGTCAGTCATGATCGGAGACGGTTTGAGCAGGATATGGCGCGCATGCACTTCGGTAACCGAAATGTTCTGGCTCTGACCGCGCAGGTCGTTCACTTTCAGAATGTGGAAGCCCACACCGGAACGGATTGGACCGACGATGTCGCCTTTCTTCGCCGTGCTCAGCGCCTGGGCAAACAGGGATGGCAGCTCCTGAATACGGCCCCAGCCCATCTGGCCGCCTTTCAGCGCCTGCTGGTCAGCAGAGTAGGTGATCGCCAGTTTGCCGAAGTCATCGCCATTACGCGCCTGCTCAACGATAGCGCGCGCCTGACTTTCCGCCTCAGCCGCCTGATCGGAGGTTGGGTTTTCCGGCAGTGGGATCAGGATGTGGCTCAGGTTAAGTTCAGTGCTGGCATCATTCTGATTACCCACCTGTTTCGCCAGGGCATCCACTTCCTGAGGCAGGATGGTGACGCGGCGACGGACTTCATTGTTACGCACTTCTGAAATCAGCATCTCTTTACGGATCTGATTACGGTAGGTGGCATAGCTGATGCCGTCATAGGCCAGGCGGCTACGCATCTGGTCCGGGGTAATGTTGTTCTGCTTTGCAATGTTAGCGATCGCCTGATCGAGCTGCTCGTCAGAGATCTTCACACCCATTTTCTGGCCCATTTGCAGGACAATCTGATCCATGATCAGACGTTCCAGGATCTGGTGGCGCAGCGTAGCGTCATCCGGAAGTTGTTGACCTGCCTGGCCCGAGTTGAGCTTTACAGATTTCATCAAACCGTCAACGTCACTTTCAAGCACGACGCCGTTGTTAACCACAGCCGCGACTTTATCGACAACCTGTGGGGCCGCGAAGCTGGTATTCGCAACCATAGCGACACCGAGTAGCAGCGTTTTCCAGTTCTTCATACTTTTTCCATTTCAATTAACCGCAAAGCGGATTACGTTGTAAATCAAGCACATTACAATGAACTACGATACGGCAGAATGTTCGAGCGCAGCATCTGCTGCGTGCCCAGACCGTAGTTAGAGCTCAGGCCGCGCAACTCGATATTAAAGCCAATCACGTTATCGTATTTGCCCTGACTGTTTTGCGTATCCCAGCCGTTAAGTTTGCGTTCGTAACCGACACGTATTGCGTAACAGCAGGAGTTATATTGCAGACCCAGCATCTGGTCAGCAGGTTTTTGGGCATTCGTGTCATAGTAGTAGGCTCCGACGACTGACCAACGATCGGCGATAGGCCAGCTCGCGGCGGTACCCACCTGTGAAATACCGTCTTTGTATTGGTCTGTATTCGCATAGTTTGGCAGTGTCGCCTGGATATACTCCGGGCTGGCGTAACGGTACGTCAACTGCAACATGCGATCTTCATCACGACGATATTCGATGGCAGCGCTGCCCGTCGCGATATTGTCCAGTCGTGTATCGTACTGAACACCACCGCGCAGACCCCAACGATCCGTCATACGCCAGTAGGTGTCGCCCGCCCATACCAGTGAGCCCGTTTTGTTGTCTTTCTCCCAGTTAATGTCGTCATCACCGGTACGAGACTCGGTGAAATAGTAGATTTGACCAACAGAAACGTTAAAACGTTCAACGGCAGCATCATCATAAACGCGCGTTGTGACGCCGGTCGTTAACTGGTTAGCAGACGCAATACGGTCAAGGCCGCCGTAGGTACGATCGCGGAACAGGCCGCTGTAGTCTGATTGCAGGAAGGACGAGTCGTAGTTTTGAATTTTGCTCTGATCGCGATAAGGCACGTACAGATACTGCATACGTGGCTCAAGCGTCTGGGTGTATCCATCCGCAAGAAGAGCCATGTCACGTTCGAAAATCAGCTTCCCGTCCATTTTGAATTGCGGAAGCGTACGGTTTACCGACTCTTCAAGATCGGTGCCATAGCGTTTGTTATACCAGTCCAGATTTTTCTGCTGATAGTGGGTGGCCATCAGCTTGGCTTCGGTATTCAGGCTTGCCCAGTCGTTTGACCACGGCAGATTGATCGTCGGCTCGATATGCAGACGCGTTGATTCCGGCATATCCGAGTTGGTGTTGACGAAATGGACCGCCTGAGCGTAAACGTGCGTGTCGAAAGGACCCACATCGTTCTGGTACCAGTTCACGTCCAGCTGCGGCTCTGCACCATAGGTACTACGCGATTGCGTATCAAATACCTGGAACTGCTTGGTCGACACCGTCGCGTCAAAGTTCTCAATGGCGTAGCCCACGCTGAATTTCTGCGTGGCGTAACCGTCGGTACTGGACCCGTATTTAGAGTCGAAGTCGTTGAAGTAATACGGATCGCTGACTTTGGTGTAGTCGATGTTGAAGCGCCACACCTGATCCAATACCCCGGCGTGCTTCCAGTAGTACATCCAGCGGTGCTTATCACCTTCGCTCGGATGTTCGTCCTGGAACACCTTATCTGATGGCAGATAATCAAACTCCATCAGACCCGCGCCCGCTTTGGTCAGATAGCGGAATTCGTTCTCCCACATGATGTTACCGCGCTTATGGATGTAGTGCGGCGTGATCGTGGCGTCCATGTTGGGCGCAATGTTCCAGTAGTACGGCAGGTAGAACTCAAAGTAGTTCGACGTGCTGTACTTGGCGTTCGGGATCAGGAAGCCTGAACGACGTTTGTCACCCACAGGCAGTTGCAGGTAAGGACTATAGAAAATGGGCACCGGGCCGA
Source organism: Enterobacter cloacae complex sp. I1M (assembly GCF_014982425.1). Classification (NCBI taxonomy): domain Bacteria; kingdom Pseudomonadati; phylum Pseudomonadota; class Gammaproteobacteria; order Enterobacterales; family Enterobacteriaceae; genus Enterobacter; species Enterobacter cloacae complex sp. I1M. The sequence continues at coordinate 116,984 of NZ_JADCLG010000029.1, forward strand.
GTTTAAAACGGGCGTTCCAGATCTCTGCAACCTGTTCTTCACGGTCGTGGATCACTTCGCTGCCCACAACGCTCCAGGTATTTGACCCTGGCAAACAGGACGTAAACGAGCCGTTTTCGAGAATAGTGTAGCGGTTCTCGCCGCGCTGCTTCATCAGGTCTGCGGTACCGCGCCCCTGACGACCGACCATCTGATAATCACCTTCCCAGACGTTGGTGTCTTTGGTATTCAGATTCGACCAGGCTTTCGGACCTTTCAGGATGACCTGATTGTCGTCATAGTGCACATTACCCAGCGCATCCACCGTACGGACAGGCGCCTGAGCACCTTCCGGCTGCTTCTGGTGCAATTGCACTTCGTCAGCCAGCAGACGGCTGTTACCCTGGTTAATATCGACATTGCCCGTAAAGGTTGCATTGTCAGGATAATTACCTTTTGCGCTGTCGGCATTAATGGTGACGGGTAAGTCATTCGTATCGCCTTTCACCAGTGGGCGATTGTAACTTGGGACGCCAAGCATACACTGCGAGGCGAGATCGGCTGCGAGCCCCTGTTGGCTGTACAGGGCGGTGCCAATCATTGTGGCCAGAAGGGTGGGGATACGTTTTTTCATACGTTGTATTTTATTGTTCCGTCATCAGTGGCTACGGCTTACAAACGCTCAGAGACTATCTTACTCATCAGCGCAGTACCAGCGTTAATCCTGCCCGTTTGCGCGCCAGAGTGTTAGGCTCGCTATCGAATGACGAGTATGATAATGCAAATTATAGGCGATGTCCCTCAATTGACCGTGGCGCGACCACTGTAATGATGGCGTTGCGTCGGCCAGGAACATGACCATTCGGGGAGTATATGCAGTATTGGGGTAAAATAATCGGCGTTGCGTTCGCAATTATTATGGGTGCCGGATTCTGGGGTGTTGTTCTTGGCCTCATTATCGGCCATATGTTTGATAAAGCACGCAGCCGCAAAATGGCCTGGTTTGCCAACCAGCGCGAGCGCCAGTCACTCTTCTTCTCCACCACCTTCGAGGTGATGGGGCACTTAACCAAATCAAAAGGGCGCGTAACGGAAGCCGATATTCAGGTTGCCAGCGTCTTTATGGATCGCATGAATCTGCACGGCGAATCCCGCGTCGCGGCGCAGAATGCATTCCGGATTGGTAAAGCGGATAACTACCCGCTGCGTGAAAAAATGCGGCAGTTCCGTAGCATCTGCTTCGGGCGCTTTGATTTAATTCGGATGTTTCTGGAAATTCAAATCCAGGCCGCCTTCGCGGATGGCTCTCTGCATCCGAATGAACGGGACGTCCTGTATGTGATTGCTGAAGAGCTGGGCATTTCCCGCATGCAGTTCGATCAGTTCCTGCGCATGATGCAGGGCGGCGCGCACTTTGGCGGCGGTTATCAACAGCAATCGTCCGGTGGCGGCTGGCAGCAGGCGCAGCGTGGCCCTACGCTTGAAGATGCCTGTAATGTCCTCGGCGTGAAGCCCTCTGACGATGTCACGACCATCAAACGCGCCTATCGTAAGCTGATGAGCGAGCACCATCCGGATAAGCTGGTGGCGAAAGGCCTGCCGCCTGAGATGATGGAGATGGCGAAACAGAAAGCGCAGGAAATCCAGAAAGCCTACGAGCTGATTAAAGAGCAGAAAGGTTTTAAATAAAAAAATGGCCCGACAGTGTCGGGCCATTTTTTCAGAAGTCCACCGGGGCTTTGAACGTCATGGCGTTGCAGAAAGCAGGGTGGGTGATGGTGAGCGTCTGCGCATGCAGTTGCAGGCGCGGCGCTAACGCCAGCGCTTCCGGCGGCGCATAGAATCTGTCACCCAGAATCGGGTGACCCATCGCAAGCATATGCACACGCAGCTGATGGGAGCGCCCGGTAATCGGCTTCAGCAGGACGCGCGCGGTATTATCCGGCGCGTACTCCAGCACTTCATACTCGGTCTGCGCAGCCTTGCCGGTTTCATAACACACCTTCTGCTTTGGCCGGTTCGGCCAGTCGCAAATCAGCGGTAAATCCACCAGCCCTTCCGCCTGCGCCGGATGGCCCCACACGCGGGCGACATACTGCTTCTTCGGCTCGCGCTCGCGGAACTGACGCTTCAGCTCACGTTCTGCCGCCTTATTAAGAGCCACCACAATCACGCCGCTGGTCGCCATATCCAGACGATGGACAGACTCGGCCTGGGGATAATCGCGCTGGATACGCGTCATCACGCTGTCTTTATGCTCTTCCAGACGCCCCGGCACGGACAACAGACCGCTCGGCTTGTTAACCACCATAATGTGCTCGTCCTGATACAGAATGACCAGCCACGGATCCATCGGGGGATTGTAGGGCTCCATTACCATTTTGCGCTCCGCTTACTGATGCGTCACAACGATAAGACGCAGGGCGTCGAGACGCCATCCCGCCTGATTCAGGCTTTCCAGCACCTGCTGGCGGTTGCTCTCAATTGCGGCCAGCTCATCGTCACGAATGTTCGGGTTCACCGCTTTCAACGCTTCCAGACGCGACAGCTCGGCAGAAAGCTTCTCATCGGCTTCGCTGCGCGCCGCATCAATCAGCACTCTGGCCGCTTTTTCGGCCTGGGTTTCACCCATTTGCAGAATGGCATGCACGTCCTGTTGCACCGCATTCACCAGCTTGCTGCCGGTATGGCGGTTCACCGCGCTCAACTGACGGTTGAAGCTTTCAAACTCCACCTGGCCGGCCAGATTCGTACCGTTTTTATCCAGCAGCAGACGCACCGGCGTTGGCGGGAGGAAGCGGTTAAGCTGAAGCTGTTTCGGCGCCTGCGCTTCCACAACGTAGATCAGCTCCACCAGCAGCGTGCCCACAGGCAAGGCTTTGTTCTTCAACAGGGAAATGGTGCTGCTGCCGGTATCGCCGGAGAGGATCAGATCCAGACCGTTGCGGATCAGCGGGTGCTCCCAGGTAATGAACTGTGCGTCTTCGCGGGACAGCGCCACATCACGCTCAAAGGTGATTGTGCAGCCGTCTTCCGGCAGGCCCGGGAAATCCGGCACCAGCATATGATCGGACGGGGTCAGCACGATCATGTTCTCGCCGCGATCGTCCTGGTTTATACCGACGATGTCGAACAGATTCATGGAGAAGCTGATCAGGCTGGTGTCGTCGTCCTGCTCTTCAATGCTTTCGGCCAGCTGCTGCGCTTTTTCACCGCCGTTGGAGTGGATCTCCAGCAGGCGATCGCGACCCTGCTCCAGCTGCGCTTTCAGTGCGTCGTGCTTCTCACGGCAGGATTTAATCAGCTCATCGAAGCCCTCACTATTTTCAGGCGCGGCCAGGTAACCGATCAGATCGCCATGGACCTGATCGTAAATGGTGCGGCCGGTCGGGCAGGTGTGTTCAAACGCGTCCAGCCCTTCGTGGTACCAGCGCACCAGCACGGACTGGGCGGTTTTCTCCAGATACGGCACGTGGATCTGAATATCGTGCGCCTGCCCGATACGATCCAGACGGCCGATACGCTGCTCCAGCAGATCCGGGTTAAACGGCAGATCGAACATCACCAGATTGCTGGCGAACTGGAAGTTACGGCCTTCAGAACCGATTTCAGAGCACAGCAGAACCTGCGCGCCGCTGTCCTCTTCACCAAACCAGGCTGCTGCACGATCGCGCTCAACTATGGACATGCCTTCGTGGAACACGGCGGCGCGAATGCCTTCGCGCTCACGCAGAACCTGCTCCAGCTGCAATGCGGTAGCGGCTTTGGCGCAGATCACCAGCACTTTCTGGGAACGGTGAGCGGTGAGGTAGCCCATCAACCACTCCACGCGCGGATCGAAGTTCCACCAGGTGCCGGTGTCGCCTTCGAATTCCTGATAAATCTGCTCCGGGTAGAGCATGTCGCGCGCGCGATCTTCCGCAGATTTACGGGTACCCATAATGCCGGAGACTTTAATCGCCGTCTGGTACTGGGTCGGCAGCGGCAGTTTGATGGTGTGCAGCTCGCGTTTCGGGAAGCCTTTCACGCCGTTACGGGTGTTACGGAACAGCACGCGGCTGGTACCGTGGCGATCCATCAGCATGTCGATCAGCTCTTTACGCGCGGATCCCGCATTATCGCTGTCGCTGTTCGCGGCCTGAAGCAGCGGCTCAATATCCTGCTCGCCAATCAGATCGCTGAGAGTGTTAAGCTCATCATTAGAGAGACGATTACCGGCCAGCAGCAGCGCGACGGCGTCCGCCACCGGGCGGTAGTTTTTCTGCTCTTCAACAAACTGCTCAAAATCGTGGAAACGGTTGGGATCGAGCAGACGCAGACGGGCGAAGTGGCTCTCAAGACCCAGCTGCTCCGGCGTGGCGGTCAGGAGCAGAACGCCCGGTACGCGCTCGGCAAGCTGCTCAATCGCCATGTATTCACGGCTTGGCGCGTCTTCGCTCCAGACGAGGTGATGCGCTTCGTCGACGACCATCAGATCCCATTCAGCGTCGCACAGATGCTCCAGGCGCTGCTTGCTGCGGCGCACGAAGTCCAGGGAACAAATGACCAGCTGTTCGGTTTCAAACGGGTTGTCCGCGTCGTGCTGGGCTTCGGCATAGCGCTCATCGTCGAACAGGGAGAAGCGCAGGTTAAAGCGGCGCAGCATTTCAACCAGCCACTGATGTTGCAGCGTTTCTGGAACCACAATCAGCACGCGCTCGGCAGCGCCAGAGAGCAGCTGCTGGTGCAGGATCATGCCTGCTTCGATGGTTTTACCCAGACCCACTTCGTCAGCCAGCAGCACGCGAGGCGCATGGCGACGGCCCACGTCATGGGCGATATTCAACTGATGGGGAATAAGGCTGGTACGCTGACCGCGCAGGCCGCTCCACGGCATGCGGTACTGCTCACTCTGGAACTTACGCGCGCGGTAGCGCAGGGAGAAGCGATCCATTCGGTCGATTTGCCCGGCAAACAGACGGTCCTGCGGCTTGCTGAACACCAGTTTGCTGTCGAGCAGCACTTCACGCAGGATGACATTTGTCTCGTCGGTATCAAGACGCGTTCCGATGTAGGCGAGCAGTCCATTCTCTTCTTTTACGTCTTCAACCTTCAGTTGCCAGCCGTCATGGCTGGTCACGGTATCACCCGGATTGAACATTACGCGGGTAACAGGGGAGTCATTGCGAGCGTACAGGCGGTTTTCACCGGTAGCAGGGAAAAGGAGGGTAACCATGCGCGCATCGACGGCAACGACGGTTCCTAATCCAAGTTCGCTTTCTGTATCGCTGATCCAGCGTTGACCAAGTGTAAAAGGCATAGTTGTTCGGCTCTAATCTTTAATTGCAGGCAATAGTTCGACCCCGTCAAAAAAGACGGTCATCGAAAAATGGGTCCGGGAATGGAAAGGGCGCTATGGTACTGGATGGCAACGGTTTCGTCACGCGTCAAAATAGCCCAAGTTGTCCTGTCACTAGTGTAGCAAAGTCGTCGTTGATGAACGGTAAAATTCCCTCCGCAACAGGCTGAAGCTGGCGGGTCAGGTAGTGATCGTAATCGAGCGGAGACTGCTGGTAATCAACGGGTTCTGGTCCGTTCGTTGTCCAGACGTATTTGATCGTTCCCCGGTTCTGATACTGCGGCGCGCGGCCCCGGCGAACGTTCTCTTCATCCGCCAGCCGCGCCGCGCGGACGTGCGGAGGAACATTACGCTGGTAGTCCGCCAGCGGGCGGCGCAGGCGCTTGCGATACACCAGCTGCGCGTCAAGTTCGCCTGCCATCAGGCTGGCTATCGTCTCGCGCACGTAGTCCTGATACGGCTCATTGCGGAACACCCGCAGATAAAGCGTTTGCTGAAACTGCTGTGCCAGCGGCGTCCAGTCGGTGCGCACTGTCTCCAGCCCTTTAAACACCATCCGCTGCTTGTCGCCTTCCTGAATCAGTCCGGCGTAGCGCTTCTTGCTGCCCTGGTCGGTTCCGCGAATGGTCGGCATTAAAAAGCGGGCAAAATGGGTTTCAAACTCCAGCTCTAACGCACTGGTTAACCGCTCTTTTTGCAAACTTTCGCGCCACCAGGCGTTCACGAAGGCGACCAGTTCTTTGCCGATTTGCGCGGCGTCGTCTTCTGAACGGGCCGATTTCAGCCAGACAAAGGTGGAATCGGTGTCGCCATAAATAACGTCATAACCCCGGGATTCAATCAACGCTTTGGTCTGGCGCATAATGTCGTGCCCGCGCATGGTGATGGACGACGCCAGACGCGGATCAAAGAAGCGGCAGGCGCTGGTGCCCAGCACCCCGTAAAAGGCGTTCATAATGATTTTCAGCGCCTGTGAGAGCGGCTTGTTGCCGTGGCGTTTTGCCTCGTCGCGGCCGTGCCAGATGTTTCCCACGATCTCAGGCAGGCAGTGTTTTTCGCGCGAGAAGCGTGCCCCGAGAAAACCTTCAGTACTGTGCGCATCGTCTGGCTGCGCCATCCCCTCGACCAGCCCTACCGGATCAATCAGAAATGTGCGGATAATCGACGGGTACAGACTTTTATAATCCAGCACCAGCACCGAATCATACAGCCCGGGCCGTGAATCCATCACGTAACCGCCGGGACTGGCCTGCGGCGGCACGTCACCGAGGTTAGGGGCCACATAGCCCGCCCGGTGCATCCGCGGGAAATAGAGGTGGCTGAAGGCCGCTACCGAGCCGCCGTGCCTGTCGACCGCGAGACCGTTTACCGTTGCGCGTTCCAGCAGGAAGGGCATGATCTCGGTTTTATGGAAAATCTGCGTTACCAGCTCACAGTCTTTCAGGTTATAAGTAGCGAGCGCCGGCTTATCCTCATTAAAGCGCCGGTCGATCTCGTCCATTCGGTCCCAGGGATTGTCGATGGATTTACCTTCACCGAGCAGCGCCTGGGCGACCGCTTCCAGCGAGAAGGAAGAGAAGTTCCAGAAGGCGGATTTCAGCGCCTCGATGCCGTCGACAATCAGGCGACCGTTAGCCTGTGCGAAGAATACGCCGTTCTTAAAACCGTGCTCACGCCACTCCAGCTCCGTGTTTCCGCGCCCTAACGTCAGGGGAATGCGGTACCGCTCGGCATGTTTTTGCAGCACGCGCAGGTCAAACTGCACCACGTTCCAGCCGATCAGCACGTCGGGATCGTGCTCGGCAAACCACTGGTTAAGCTTCTCCAGCAGCTGTGGTCGGCTGGTAACGTATTCCAGATGAAAATCCAGCGCGGACGCATCGCCGTTCGGGGGCCCGAGCATATAGACAACCCGCTGCCCGCAGCCTTCAAGGCCGATGCAGTACAGCTCGCCGTGACGGGTGGTTTCGATATCCAGCGAGACCCACTTCAGCGGCGGGCGATAGTGCGGGTTAGGCTTCAGGCGCGCGTTCACGAGACAACCGTTCTGCTCAGCGCCGTCCACCCAGACGGGGGCGGTGATAAACCGCTCCATCAGAAAACGTTCCGGCGGGCGAATGTCCGCTTCGTAGAGCGTCACGCCCGCTTCGCGGAGCAATTTTTCATAGCGCATCAGCTGGCGATGGGCGCGGCAGTAGAGGCCATAAACCGGCTGGCGGTGGAAGTCTTTTAGCTCAAGGGGAGTAAGGCGCCAGCCGTTTTCACCGCGCAGCAGCTGCTTTACTTTCTCGACGTGGTGTTCAGGGATAAACGCCACGGACTCCTGAGGCGGCAGGGTAACGTGCAGCGGGCCGTTATCCGTCGCCAGCCAGAACGCAACCTCGGTGCCCTGAGGGGTATCCCGCCAGTGTCGGGTCAGTAAAAAGCCTTCTTGCGCCTGTGCCACGCCGCTATCCCACAAAACAAACCAGGCCTGATTATAGCCTGGTTGAGGGGTGTTTGCTGGGGTTTTATACAGTGCCTGTTTTGCCGGATGGCGCTACGCTTATCCGGCCAACAGGATCCGTAGGCCCGATAAGCGCAGCGCCACCGGACAATGTTTTACTGCCCGTAGTACGCCTTCGCGCCGTGCTTGCGCAGATAATGCTTATCGAGCAGGGTTTGCTGCATATCCGGCAACTGCGGTGCCAGCTGGCGGCAGAAGATCCCCATGTAGGCGACTTCCTCCAGCACGATCGCGTTGTGCACCGCGTCCTCCGCGTTTTTACCCCAGGCAAACGGACCGTGGGAGTGCACCAGCACGCCGGGCATTTGCGCCGCGTCGATACCCTGTTTTTCGAAGGTTTCGACGATCACGTTCCCGGTTTCCCATTCGTACTCACCGTTAATCTCCGCATCGGTCATCAGACGCGTGCAGGGAATGGTGCCGTAGAAGTAGTCCGCGTGGGTGGTGCCGGTGGCCGGAATAGGCTGGCCCGCCTGCGCCCAGATGGTCGCGTGACGCGAATGGGTATGCACAATCCCACCGATGGTCGGGAAGGCCTGATACAGCAGGCGGTGAGTGGGCGTATCGGAGGAGGGCTTTTTATCGCCTTCAACCACTTCACCCGTTTCGATGCTGACCACCACCATATCTTCCGCGGTCATCACCGTGTAATCCACGCCCGAAGGCTTGATCACGAACACGCCTTTTTCCCGGTCAACGGCGCTGACGTTGCCCCAAGTCAGGGTCACCAGGTTATGTTTTGGCAGCGCCAGGTTGGCTTCGAGTACCTGACGTTTGAGATCTTCTAACATTGTCGTCTCCTGCCGGATGGCGCTGCGCTTATCCGGCCTACAGAACCGTAGGCCCGGTAAACGAAATGCCACCGGGCATTCAGGGCTTAGCGTTTTGAACCGTAATAGACTTCGTTCCAGCGCAGCGCGTCTTTAAAGGCTGGCAGACGGGTGTCGTTATCAATCACGGTCAGTTCGATGTCGTGCAGCTCGGCAAACTGACGCATATCGTTCAGGTCAAGCGCGTGGCTGAAGACGGTGTGGTGCGCGCCGCCGGCCAGGATCCAGGCTTCCGACGCGGTTGGCAGGTCAGGTTGCGCTTTCCACAGGGCGTTCGCGACCGGCAGTTTCGGCAGAGAATGCGGAGTTTCCACAGCATCGACGCAGTTCACCAGCAGGCGGAAACGGTCGCCGAGGTCGATCAGGCTGGCGTTAATGGCCGGGCCGGTACGGGTGTTGAAGATCAGACGGGCCGGATCCGCTTTGCCGCCAATGCCGAGGTACTGCACATCGAGGATCGGTTTCTCTTCGACGGCGATAGACGGACACACTTCCAGCATGTGCGAGCCGAGCACCAGATCGTTGCCGTTCTCGAAGTGGTAGGTGTAGTCTTCCATAAAAGAGGTGCCGCCCTGCAGACCGGTTGACATCACCTTCATGATGCGAAGCAGAGCGGCAGTTTTCCAGTCGCCTTCGCCCGCAAAACCGTAGCCCTGCTGCATCAGACGTTGTACCGCCAGACCCGGGAGCTGTTTCAGGCCGTGGAGATCTTCAAAGGTGGTGGTGAAGGCATGGAAGCCGCCCTGTTCCAGGAAGCGCTTCATGCCCAGTTCAATGCGTGCGGCATCCAGCACGTTCTGGCGCTTGTCGCCGTTGACCTGTGCCGCAGGCGTCAGGCGGTAGCTGCTTTCGTACTCGTCCACCAGCGCGTTAACGTCGCCATCGCTGATGTCATTCACCACCTGCACCAGGTCGCCCACTGCCCAGGTATTCACGGAGAAGCCGAACTTGATCTGCGCGGCCACTTTGTCGCCGTCGGTTACGGCAACTTCACGCATGTTGTCGCCGAAACGCACCACTTTAAGGTGACGGGTATCCTGCTTAGAGACCGCCTGACGCATCCAGGAGCCAATGCGTTTTTGTGCCTGGCCGTCCTGCCAGTGGCCGGTCACCACGGCATGCTGTTGACGCATACGCGCGCCGATGAAGCCGAACTCGCGACCGCCGTGCGCGGTCTGGTTCAGGTTCATGAAGTCCATGTCGATGCTGTCCCACGGCAGAGAGGCGTTGAACTGAGTGTGGAATTGCAGCAGCGGTTTGTTGAGGATAGCCAGGCCGTTGATCCACATTTTGGCTGGCGAGAAGGTGTGCAGCCACACCACCAGGCCAGCGCATTTGTCATCGTAATTGGCATCGCGGCAGATGTTAGTGATTTCGTCCGGCGTAGTACCCAGCGGCTTCAGCACCAGTTTGCACGGCAGTTTGGCTTCCGCGTTCAGCGCATTCACAACGTGCTCCGCGTGTTTCGTCACCTGCTGCAACGCTTCCGGTCCGTATAAATGCTGGCTGCCAATCACAAACCACACTTCATAATTATTAAAAATGGTCATTATCGTGTCCTTAATGTGTCAGGGTTGCCGTAGTGTCCGCGGTGCTTTTGGCCGGGGCGGCGACAGGGAGATAGTGAAGTTCGGCGCTTTTTGCCCATTGCTGGTAGCGCTGATAAAGCTGTTCAAAGCGTTGTGCCTGCTGAGCCTGCGGCTGAAGCGTACTTTCGACGGCGCTCGCCATATGCTGTTGCGCGGTCGGGATATCCGCATGGACGCCTGCGGCCACGGCAGCGAAAATCGCTGCGCCCAGCGCACAGCACTGATCGGAGGCCACAATTTGCAGCGGACGGTTGAGCACGTCGCAGCAGGCCTGCATGATCACCGGGTTTTTACGGGCGATACCGCCCAAAGCCATCACGTTGTTCACGTCAATGCCCTGCCCGGTGAAGCACTCCATAATGGCGCGCGCGCCGAACGCGGTGGCGGCGATCAGGCCGCCAAACAGCGCGGGCGCGTCGGTCGCCAGGTTGAGATCGGTAATCACCCCTTTCAGACGCTGGTTGGCAAACGGCGTACGACGGCCGTTGAACCAGTCCAGCACCACCGGCAGGTGATCGAGAGACGGATTTTTTGCCCAGGCTTCGGTGAGCTGCGGCAGGAGCTGTTTTTTGCTCGCGGTAATCTGGGTTTTCAGTTCAGGATGCGCGGCCGCCAGCTGATCCAGCGGCCAGCCGAGCACCCGGCCAAACCAGGCGTAGATATCGCCAAACGCGGACTGACCCGCTTCGAGGCCGATAAAATCGGGCACCACGCTGCCGTCAACCTGACCGCAGATACCCTTCACCGCGCGGTCGCCAACGGTCGTTTTATCCGCCGTCAGAATGTCGCAGGTGGAGGTGCCAATCACTTTCACCAGCGTGTTAGGCTGCGCACCCGCGCCCACGGCGCCCATATGGCAGTCGAACGCGCCGCCGGAAATGGTCACGTTTTGCGGCAGACCGAGGCGTTTCGCCCACTCTTCGCAGAGCATGCCGACCGGAATATCGGCGGTGAAGGTGTCGGTAAACAGCGGGTATGTCAGGTTTTTGTTGATGATCGGGTCGAGTTCATCGAAGAACGCTGCCGGAGGCAGACCACCCCAGCTTTCATGCCACAGCGATTTATGCCCGGCGCTGCAACGGCCACGGCGAATAGCCTGCGGGCGAGTGGTGCCGGAAAGCAGGGCGGGAACCCAGTCGCACAGCTCAATCCATGACGCCGCTGCCTGTGCGACCGACGCGTCCGCGCGGGTAACGTGCAGGATTTTTGCCCAGAACCATTCGCTGGAGTAGATCCCGCCGATGTAGCGCGAGTAGTCGGTTTTGCCCGGCTGGTGGCATAAGCGGGTGATGGCTTCCGCCTCTTCCACGGCGGTATGGTCTTTCCACAGCACAAACATGGCGTTCGGGTTGTCGGCAAACTCCGGTCGTAGCGCCAGTACGCGGCCTTCGGCATCGACAGGGGCAGGCGTTGAGCCGGTGCTGTCGACGCCAATCCCCACGACATCGGCCCGCTGGGCGTCCGTCAGCTCCGCCAGCACGGTTTTGATCGCCGCTTCCATTGATTCAATGTAATCACGCGGGTGGTGGCGGAACTGGTTGTTCGGCGCATCGCAGTAGCGCCCCTCTTGCCAGCGCGGATACCACTCAACGCTGGTTGCTATCTCCCGGCCAGTCGTACAGTCCACTGCCAGCGCGCGAACTGAGTCGCTGCCAAAATCGAGGCCAATTGCAATTGCCATGGTGTTGCTCCATCCAAAACAGGTATGGAAGAACATTAGAGACTGAGGACAAAGATCGTCAGGCAGGATCCGCTAATCTTATGGACTAAATTGCTGTAGCAGCGGAAAGTGTGACGCCGTGCAAATATTCAATGTGGACATTTCTGCCGTACTTATAGACACTTTTGTTACTGCTTATCCGCCCGTGCTGGCGGAGAAATCAGGGGAAAAGGCTGAAACATGGCGGACGTAAAAGAGGCGTGATGCTTTTTGGATCTTTTCGCGGGCCATTTTTATACTGCTTTTATCGATATGGACAATTGGTTTCCTTCAGGACCCTTGGGAGAACTGAATCTATGGCCGAACCGCAAAACGATCCCCTGCTGCCGGGATACTCATTTAACGCCCATCTGGTGGCGGGGCTGACGCCCATTGAGGCCGAGGGGTATCTCGATTTCTACGTCGATCGACCGCTCGGAATGAAAGGGTATATTCTGAACCTGACCGTTCGCGGGGAAGGGGTGATTAAAAACGGCGATCGGCAGTTTATCTGCCGCCCTGGTGATATGCTGCTGTTCCCGCCGGGGGAGATCCACCACTACGGACGCCACCCGGATGCCAAAGAGTGGTATCACCAGTGGGTCTATTTCCGTCCGCGCGCCTACTGGCAGGAGTGGCTCTCGTGGCCGGCCATTTTCGCCCATACTGGTTTATATCGCCCGGATGAGGCGCATCTGGCGCAGTTCCGTGAGCTGTTCGCACAAATTATTGAGGCAGGGCAGGCGGGAGGGCGCTACGCTGAACTGCTGGCTATCAACCTGCTTGAACAGGTGCTGCTGCGCCGCATGGAGGCCATCAACGAGTCGCTTAATCCGCCGCTGGACAACCGCGTCCGCGACGCCTGCCAGTACATCAGCGACCACCTTGCCGACAGCCAGTTTGATATTGCCAGCGTCGCCCAGCATGTGTGCCTGTCGCCGTCACGGCTGTCGCATCTGTTCCGCCAGCAGCTTGGCGTGAGCGTACTCAGCTGGCGCGAGGATCAGCGCATCAGCCAGGCGAAACTGCTGCTCAGCACCACCCGAATGCCTATCGCCACCGTCGGGCGTAACGTCGGCTTTGAAGATCAGCTCTATTTCTCTCGCGTGTTTAAGAAGTGCACCGGTGCCAGCCCGAGCGAATTCCGTGCGGGATGTGAATAATCGGTAAACATTCAGGTGAACTTCAGGCGCATCTTGTAAACTATTCAGACAATTGATGCCTTGACGCGGTGCAGGGCGCTAAGCAGAATCGCTGATTCGTTTTCTGACCGGAATAGTTATGCAGGCATTGCTGGAACATTTTATTACCCAGTCCGTTATGTATTCGCTCATCGCAGTGGCGCTGGTGGCGTTTCTGGAGTCGCTGGCGCTGGTCGGGCTGATCCTGCCCGGCACCGTGATGATGGCGGGGCTTGGGGCGCTTATCGGCAGCGGTGAGGTCAATTTCTGGCAGGCGTGGATGGCCGGTATTATCGGCTGTTTGCTGGGGGACTGGATCTCCTTCTGGCTGGGCTGGCGCTTTAAGAAGCCGCTACACCGCTGGTCGTTCATGAAAAAAAACAAAGCGCTGCTGGATAAAACCGAGCATGCGCTGCACCAGCACAGCATGTTCACCATCCTCGTGGGGCGCTTCGTTGGGCCAACGCGTCCACTGGTGCCGATGGTGGCCGGGATGCTGGATCTGCCCGTCGCGAAGTTTGTGGTGCCGAATATCATCGGCTGCGTCTTCTGGCCGCCGTTCTACTTCCTGCCGGGTATCCTGGCGGGCGCGGCGATTGATATTCCTGACGGTATGCAAAGCGGTGAGTTTAAATGGCTTCTGCTGGGTACGGCGGTGCTGCTGTGGCTGGCGGTTTGGCTCTGCTGGCGCCTGTGGCGCAGCGCGAAAGCGAGCGTCGATCGCCTGACCCGCTATCTCCCGCGCACGCGCCTGCTCTGGCTGGCCCCACTTACGCTCGGCGTGGCGGTGGTAGCGCTGGTGGCGCTGATCCGCCACCCGCTGATGCCGGTGTACGGCGAGATCCTGTTGAAGGTGGTGAGCCGTTAAGGTGTTTTCCCTCTCCCCGTGGGAGAGGGCCAGGGTGAGGGCATCAGACCGCACGAATGCCCAACAATGAAGATGCCCCTGCGTTACCACTCAGAAGTTCTTCTGTTTCTCCATCCCACAAAATACGTCCCTCCGCGATCACCACCGATCGCGGCGCGATGCGTGCGGCATCTTCAATGCTGTGCGAAACCATCAGCATCGTCAGTTGTTCGCGCTCGCACACCTCCTCAACCAGCGAGAGCATCTCCTGGCGCAGGGCCGGGTCGAGCGCCGAAAAGGGTTCATCGAGCAGCAGCAGCGGCTGCTCGCGCACCAGACAGCGTGCCAGCGCCACGCGCTGGCGCTGGCCGCCGGAAAGCTCCCCCGGTAGTCTGTTGATAAACGCAGACAGGCCCATTTGTTCGGCGATCGCCTCCAGCGTCTGACGCTGCGCAGCACTGAGCTTTAACCCCGGATCCATACCCAGCGCGATGTTCTGCCAGACCGTAAGATGATTGAACAGATTGTTTTCCTGAAACAGCATCGACACCGGGCGCTTAGCCGGCGGAGCGTAGGTAAACTCGCCGTTATCAATGACGATGGACCCGCTGGCAGGCTGCAAAAAACCGGCAATCAGATTGAGCAGGGTACTTTTTCCGGCCCCGCTGGGGCCAAGCACTGCGATTCGCTCTCCCTGACGAACGGAAAGGGTAAAACGCATTGGCAGGTGCTCATAAAGCCAGGTTACATCAGTCAGTTTTAACATCACGCCCCGGAAGTTTTTCGATTACGGTAAATAACGCAAAGCACAGCAGCAACAGGAGCAGCGCCGTGACGGCGCCGTCCTGGCTACGATAGGAGCCAATTTGCTGATAAAGCCAGAACGGCAGCGTGCGGAAATCCTCGTTGCCGAAGAGCGCCACTACGCCAAAATCGCCAATCGACAGCACGCAGGCAAACGCCAGCGCCTGGGCGAGCGGGCGTTTCAGTGCGCGCAATTCTACCACCTTCAGACGCTGCCAGCCCTGCATGCCCAGCGACTGACACAGCAAGCTGTAGCGGCTGTTGACGTCGCGCATCGGGTTTTCCAGTACCTTGAGCGCGTAAGGGATGGCCATCAGTGCGTTGGTAAAAATGACGATGCCGTCGGCGCTTTCCGGCAGGCCGATGGTGCTGTTGAACAGTAAAAAGAATCCGGTCGCCAGCACAATGCCCGGCATCGCCAGGATCAGCATACCCGTCAGTTCCAGCGCGTGTCCGGCTTTACGGGCATGACGCGCGTACAGCTCGCGGCTGCTCCATAGCAGCATCATGGTCAGGATCACGCACAGTAGCCCGGCTGCCAGCGCAATGCGCAAGGAGGTCCACGTCGCTTGCCACAGGACAGGTTGTTGCAGTACCGACAACACATTGCGATTCAGTCCATCAACGATAACGGCCAGCAGCGGGGGCAGCAAAAGCAGGAGTGCCAGTGCGATCAGCATAAAATCCGCGACGCGACTATACAGGCAGTCCTGCGGATCGCGCCAGCCTGTCATGTTATTGCTTCCTGTGGGGATCGTTTTGCTTAGCCTCTGGCTGAGTAACACCAGTGCCAGACAGCATACCATCTGCACGATCGCCAGCAGCGCGGCGCGGCCCGGATCGTAGTCGTAACTTAAAGCCTGATAGATCGCCAGCTCAATGGTGGTGGCCTGCGGCCCGCCGCCGAGAGAAAGTACGGTCGCGAAGCTGGCAAAGCAGAGCATAAAGATTAGTGCGGCAACCGGGGCAATCTGGCGTCGCAGCCACGGCCATTCGACAAAGCGGAAGAACGACCAGCCGCGCATGCCAAGCTGGGCGGCAATCTGACGCTGCTCACCGGGAATGTTTTCCAGCGCCTGTAAAAAGAGGCGCGTGGCCATCGGCATATTGAAAAAAATATGCGCCAGCAGAATGCCTTTCAGGCCGTATGGCGAGAAGGTCCATTCCAGACCAAGCAGGTTGAAAAGGAATGCCAGCCATCCCTGGCGACCATAGACGCTCAGAATGCCGAACACCGCCACCAGCACGGGCAGGATCAGCGTCATCGCGCACAGCCGCAGCAGGGCAAGCCTGCCGGGGAAACGTCTGCGATAGAGGGCGCGCGCGAGGAAAATGGCCGGGAGCGTCGACAGCAGCGCGGAGAGAAACGCCTGCCAGAAGGAGAAACGGATGACGTGCCAGAGATAGCTGTCGTGCCAGAGGGCAAGCAGATCGCTCTCTGGCGCGTTAAACCACAGCGCAAGGAATGCACCCAGGCTGACGACCACCATCAGTATAGCGGCGAGCAGCCCGGGAACTAACCAGCCGGGGATCAGCGGCTGACGGCGCGTTGCCATTCACTTATCCATGCGGCGCGCTGGGTGGCAACCTGCTGCGGCGTAAATTCCAGGGAGGTTTGCGGTTTGTTCAGCTGCTCAAAACCTGCCGGCAGCGCAACATCAGTGACCGGGTACATCCAGTTTCCTGTCGGAATAGCATTCTGGAATGCCGGTGAAACCATAAACTTCAGGAATTTCTCGGCGAGCTCCGGCTGTTTGCTCGCGGCGGTGCGGGCGGCCACTTCCACCTGCAAATAATGCCCTTCAGCAAAGTTCGCGGCGGCGTAGTTGTCTTTCTTCTCGGCGATAATGTGGTAGGCCGGAGAAGTCGTGTAGCTCAGCACAAGGTCGCTTTCGCCTTTCAGGAACAGGCCGTAGGCTTCGCTCCAGCCTTTGGTGACGGTAACGGTTTTCGCAGCCAGTTTCTGCCACGCCTCAGGCGTTTTGTCGCCATAGACTTTCTGCATCCACAACAGCAGCCCCAGACCCGGCGTGCTGGTGCGCGGATCTTCATAAATCACGCGCCACTTCTGATCGCTTTCGACCAGCTCTTTCAGGCTTTTGGGCGGATTCTTCAGCTTGTTTTTATCGTAGACAAACGCAAAGTAACCGTAATCAAAGGGAACGAAGGTGTCGTTTTTCCAGCCGCCCGGCACGTTGACGGCATCTGCCGCCACGCCGCTTTTGGCGAACAGTCTGGTTTGAGTGGCGGCTTGCAGCAGGTTGTTATCCAGCCCGAGCACCACGTCGGCTTTGCTGTTTTTGCCTTCCATACGCAGCCGGTTAAGCAG
Source organism: Enterobacter cloacae complex sp. I1M (assembly GCF_014982425.1). Classification (NCBI taxonomy): domain Bacteria; kingdom Pseudomonadati; phylum Pseudomonadota; class Gammaproteobacteria; order Enterobacterales; family Enterobacteriaceae; genus Enterobacter; species Enterobacter cloacae complex sp. I1M. The sequence continues at coordinate 134,086 of NZ_JADCLG010000029.1, forward strand.
AGAGACACCATCTTCCAGTGCCACGAATTTCAGCTCGCAGTTGCAGTCGGCTTCAAAGGCTTTTTTCACCGCCGGGCCGGGGCCCCAGTCGGCGGAGAAGGAGTCGTAGGTGTAGACCGTCAGGACAGGCTTAGCAAAAACAGGCAGCGCAAACAGCGCCAGCAGAGGAAGAACGTTTTTTAACACTTTGCACCTCAGGGTTGAGTGGCAAAGGATTTTGAGAGACAGCCTCAAATCCCTTCGCCGGCGTTATCCGGATCAGGTTCGACGGGTATTATCTCAGCGCACATCAGTGATGCAGCACCCCGTTGAGAACGGCGCTATTGTAATGATTTGGTGAATATTACGAAAGCGTTATGGCTCCGGCGGCGCAAACCACGCGGATTTAAAATCAAACCAGCCCAGGGTATTCATTCGCAGGCCGCGCATGCTGCGCTGACCCTGGATCAGCAGCCAGTGGTGAATCAACGGTACGATCGTCTGCCCGGCCAGCAGCTCCTGACACCAGGCGGCCAGATCCATTTCTCCTGCCCGCCACCGTGCGGCGTCTCGCTGCCAGTCCCGCTTGATACAGTGCTGAATCAGGGGCACTTCATACAGGTGAGAGAAGAGCGAAAAATCAAGCGGCAGCGTGAAGTTCGCACTGTTGAGCCAGATATCGCTGATAACATCTCCACGGTGCCATTCATCATAGTCCACTTCCTGTATCGCCAGCGTCACGCCCTCGGCTGCCAGCAGCTTACTCATGATCCTTGCGATAAACCGGTGCTCAATGTGATCGCGATAGTAGCTGAGGGTGATGGTCTCCAGTCCGGCAGGTTTTTCACTGCGTACTGGCTGCGCATGGTGCCAGCGCGGAAGCAGGCCATAGGCCGGGAACCACCAGGTCTGGTATTGCTCCTCTGCGTGATAAATCAGGTTAGCGGGCGCCAGAACATGGCTGATCCACCTGCGTACGTCGTGATTCGCCCCGCGATGGCTGCGGCTATCGAAGAGCAGGTAGTAGCAGCCCTCCTCCAGGCGGCTTTCGAACGCCTTTTCACCGGCTGTTGGCCCTTCCAGCGTCAGGCCTGCGCTCAGCTCTTCGTTGAGATCCGGTAGTACCCAGACGTTGACTTCGTCGATCAGCGCCCTATAGCCAAAGTAATCATCAAAGGCGCGGATCTTCAGCTGATTACTATTGTTCCGTGAAACGGAGTAGGGGCCCGTGCCAATCGGCTGGCTGGAAAAATTGTTCAGGGATCGCCACTCGGCAGGCAGGATCATCGAGGGCACGTAGCCCAGAAGCCACGGAAGCCATTTGTCCGGCTGCGATAGCTCAATATCCAGGGTCCAGGCCGTGGGGGAGTGGATCCGCGCGATATGCGAATAGAGCGGCAGCGTGCGGGCGCGCTCTAAGGAATCGATAACGTCGCGCATCTCCAGCTCGCGTCCATGGTGGAAATGTATGCCGGGGCGTAAAAAGAAGCGCCAGTGCAACGGAGACACCTGTTGCCAGTGATGGGCAATATCCGCTTCCAGTTCCCCGTTTTCCTCATTTATCCGCGTCAGGCCGCTAAAAATCTGCCGGGCCATGTGGGTTTCAGAGCGACGTAACGCCGTACCGGGCAACAGATTTTTCATTGGGCGATAGTAAAGCACTCGCAGAATGTGGCGTCCCTGACGAAAGCTGCGTCCCAGATGCGAGACCAGCATCTGGCGCACGGCGGCTTTGTCGCCCACCAGCTGGACCAGCTGATCGATGCGGTCCTGCTCCAGCAGATCCTCCGCCCGCTGTTGCTGCAACGCCAGGCCGGTATAGAGGAAAGTCAGGCGCGAGCGCTTACCGCGTCCGGCTTCGGCCTCCCAGTTTAGCCAGCCCTGCTGCTGCATGGTGTTAAGGAGGGTACGCATATGACGCCGGGAGCAGTTGAGGAGCTCAGCCAGCTCGTTCAGCGTGGTCTCCTGCGATTGCCCCTCGCAGCACTGCCAGAGGCGGATAAATTGTTGTTGCAGACGACCAGAAGGCATAAAAGAGGAACTCCTGACAAAAAATCAGCAATTTATTAATCCCTATATTAAGCCAATAATCCTTATCGATGAAGCGAGGAGGTAAATTATGAAGAGGTCTACCGCACGTCAGTTTTATCAGCACTATTTTTCAGCGACAAAGGGAGTGTCCTGGCTGGCCCGCCAGTGCGCAGAGCAGCGGCTGAGAATACTGGAAGATCTGATGCAGTGGGACGTTACGAAACCGACCTCTTCTCGCTAACTCGCCTCGATCATGTGTGACTGAGTATTGGTGCTAATCACCCGCCAGCAAAATGTTTTTGCTGGCTTTTTTCGTTTACTATTTCACCCAATTTCGATTCGCTTTCATAAGGACTTGCGCATGCTCTGGTTGATGACGATGGGGCGACGCCTGAACGGCGTGTACGCCGCTTTTATGCTGGTGGCCTTCATGATGGGCGTGGCCGGTGCGCTACAGGCGCCGACGCTGAGCCTGTTTCTCAGTCGTGAGGTTGGGGCGCAGCCATTTTGGGTAGGCCTGTTCTACACCGTCAACGCCATTGCCGGGATCCTCGTCAGCCTGTGGCTGGCGAAACGATCCGACAGCCAGGGCGATCGCCGCAAGCTGATCCTCTTTTGTTGCGCCATGGCCGTGGGCAACGCGTTGCTGTTTGCCTTTAATCGTCACTACCTGACGCTTATCACCTGTGGCGTGCTGTTGGCCTCTCTGGCGAACACCGCCATGCCGCAGCTCTTCGCCCTGGCCCGGGAGTACGCCGACAACTCGGCGCGGGAAGTGGTGATGTTCAGCTCGGTGATGCGTGCGCAGCTCTCTCTCGCATGGGTCATCGGCCCCCCGCTGGCGTTCATGCTGGCGCTGAACTACGGTTTCACCGTCATGTTCACCATCGCGGCGGGAATTTTTGCCATCAGCCTGGCGCTGATAGCCTTTGTGCTGCCATCGGTGGCGCGCGTAGAGCAGGTGACGGACAAGCCCATCACCCAGGTAAGCGGCTGGCAGGATAAAAACGTCCGCATGTTGTTTATCGCCTCCACGCTGATGTGGACCTGCAACACCATGTACATTATCGATATGCCGCTGTGGATCAGCAGCGATCTGGGACTGCCCGACAAGCTCGCGGGGATCCTGATGGGCACCGCTGCCGGGCTGGAGATCCCGGCGATGATTCTGGCGGGTTACTACGTAAAACGTTTCGGAAAGCGTCGGATGATGGTCGTCGCCGTGGCGGCTGGGGTGGTGTTCTACGCGGGGTTAATCCTTTTCCATTCGCGGGAAGCTTTGCTGGCGTTACAGCTATTTAACGCGGTATTTATCGGAATCGTTGCCGGGATCGGCATGCTCTGGTTCCAGGATTTAATGCCGGGGCGAGCAGGCTCCGCGACCACGCTGTTTACTAACAGTATCTCTACCGGCGTGATTCTGGCAGGGGTGATTCAGGGGGCGCTGTCGCAAAGCTATGGACATGCATCCGTGTACTGGGTGATCGCAGCGATTTCGGTCATCACGCTTGTGTTAACGTGCCGGGTTAAAGACGTTTGATTCTGGAAGGCGGCTTCACGAAATGAAACGATTTTCTGACAGGAGCAGAGAAGGCGCATAGAGTGCGTGACGGGTGCTTGAGGCTGTTTGCCTCAGGCTTTCGCAAGAGGCAAACAGTGGAGAGTCCCACATCAAAAAAACTGATGGGGAGACCAACTTCACAACCAACATTGCGAGGTTAGTCTCTTCATTGCCGAAAAGCAATAAGGAGGCTGGAATGCCAAAACGTACTCTGCTGTTAGGTTTGTTTCTGATCTGTACGACGTTGTTGATCTTCACCTGGATGGTGCGCGACTCGCTGTGTGAGCTGCACTTCAGACAGGAGAAAACAGAGCTGGCGGCAGTGTTGGCTTACGAAGCAAAACGTTAGCGGTATTGGCGGGGTTTTTCCCCGCCTCTCCAGAGTGGTTACGCCTCAACGCACCCTTATCAATGGCCCGCGCCCTGCGGGCCATTGCCTTTAGCCCATAAACGCAGGCTGTTTTTTCTCGTAGGTGGAGATAGCCTCTTCGTGCTGCAGCGTCAGGCCAATGCTATCCAGACCGTTCAGCATGCAGTGGCGACGGAACGCATCAATGCTAAAGCTGTAGGTCTTGTCACCGGCTTTCACCACTTCTGCTTCCAGATCCACTTCAAACGACATCCCCGGATTTGCCTGCACCAGCGCAAACAGTTCATCGACCTGTTCGTCACTCAGCGTCACCGGCAGCAGCTGGTTGTTGAAGCTGTTGCCGTAGAAGATATCCGCGAAGCTTGGGGCGATAACCACTTTAAAACCGTAGTCGGTCAATGCCCATGGCGCGTGTTCACGCGACGATCCGCAGCCAAAGTTTTCCCGCGCCAGCAGAATGGAGGCGCCTTTGTATTCCTGAAAGTTCAGGACGAATTCCGGGTTCGGCACTTCGCCTTTATCGTCGAGGAAGCGCCAGTCGTTGAACAGATGCGCCCCAAAACCCGTGCGCGTCACTTTCTGCAAAAACTGTTTAGGAATGATCGCGTCAGTATCGACGTTAGCGGCGTCCAGCGGGACAACACGGCCCGTATGTTGGGTAAATTTCTCTGCCATGATTGTCTCCTTATTTCAGGCTGCGAATATCGGCGAAATGACCGGTGACTGCCGCAGCGGCGGCCATTGCCGGGCTGACCAGGTGGGTGCGCCCACCGCGGCCCTGACGGCCTTCAAAGTTACGGTTGCTGGTGGAGGCACAGCGCTCGCCCGGATTAAGGCGGTCGTTGTTCATCGCCAGACACATGGAGCAGCCGGGCAGGCGCCACTCGAAGCCTGCTTCGATAAAGATCTTATCCAGACCTTCCGCTTCCGCCTGGGCTTTCACCGGACCGGAGCCCGGCACAACCAGCGCCTGCACGCCCGGTGCCACTTTGCGGCCTTTTGCAATTTCTGCCGCAGCGCGTAAATCTTCGATACGGGAGTTAGTGCAGGAGCCGATGAACACTTTATCAATGCTCACGTCGGTCAGCGGTACGCCGGGTTTCAACCCCATGTAAGCCAGCGCCTTTTCCGCACTCGCGCGCTCGACCGGATCGGCGAAGGAAGCCGGGTCAGGAATGCTGTCGTTGACGGAAATGACCTGGCCCGGGTTGGTGCCCCAGGTGACTTGCGGGGCGATCTCTTCCGCCTGCAACGTCACAACGGTATCAAAAATTGCCCCCTCGTCCGTTTTCAGGGTTTTCCAGTACGCTACCGCGTCGTCAAAATCCTGTCCTTTCGGCGCATGAAGACGCCCCTTCACATAGTTGAAGGTGGTGTCGTCTGGGGCCACCAGGCCTGCTTTGGCACCCATTTCAATGGCCATGTTGCACAGGGTCATACGACCTTCCATGCTCAGCGCCTGGATAGCGTCGCCGCAGAACTCAACGACGTGACCGGTACCGCCTGCACTGCCGGTTTTGCCGATAATCGCCAGCACGATATCTTTCGCGGTGATACCCGGCGCAGCTTTCCCCTTCACTTCAATCTTCATGGTTTTGGCGCGGCCCTGCTTCAGGGTCTGCGTTGCCAGAACGTGTTCCACTTCAGAGGTGCCAATCCCGAACGCCAGGGCGCCAAATGCGCCGTGCGTCGCGGTGTGGGAGTCGCCGCAGACAATGGTCATGCCCGGCAGAGTAATACCCTGTTCAGGCCCCATTACGTGGACGATGCCCTGATAGGGGTGGTTCAGATCGTACAGCTCCACGCCAAACTCGTTACAGTTCTTAATCAGCTCCTGCATCTGAATACGCGCCATCTCGCCAGATGCATTAATGTCTTTGGTCTGGGTGGAAACGTTGTGATCCATCGTGGCAAAGGTTTTACCCGGCTGACGCACCGGGCGCTTGTGCGCACGCAGGCCGTCAAATGCCTGAGGAGACGTCACTTCGTGTACCAGATGACGGTCGATGTACAACAGTGGGGTTTCGTCTGGCGTCTCGTAAACAACGTGCGCATCAAACAACTTCTCATATAACGTCTTAGCCATGATTACACCCCTTCAGCGACATAGCGGGCAATGATGTCGCCCATTTCATCGGTACTGACTGCCGCCGTGCCGCGTGCTAAATCACCGGTACGGACGCCTTCTTCTAACGCCCGGTTAATGGCGTTTTCAATTGCGGTTGCTGCATCGCCTGCATCCAGGCTGTAGCGCAGCAGCAGAGCCAGGGAGAGGATCTGCGCAATCGGGTTGGCGATGTTTTTGCCTGCGATATCCGGCGCGGAGCCCCCCGCCGGTTCGTACAGGCCAAAGCCTTCTTCGTTCAGGCTGGCGGAGGGCAGCATTCCCATGGAGCCAGTGATCATGGCGCATTCATCCGAGAGAATATCGCCGAACAGGTTGGAGCACAGCAACACGTCAAACTGAGACGGATCTTTGATCAGCTGCATCGTTGCGTTGTCGATATACATATGCGACAGCGCAACGTCCGGGTACTGCTTAGCGACTTCACTGACGATTTCGCGCCACAAAATGGAAGACTGGAGCACGTTCGCTTTATCAATAGAGGTCACTTTACGGCGGCGTTTGCGCGCTGACTCAAACGCGATATGGGCGATACGTTCAATTTCAAAACGGTGATAGACCTCGGTATCAAACGCTTTCTCATGCTGACCGCTGCCTTCGCGACCTTTTGGCTGACCGAAGTAGATGCCGCCGGTCAGCTCACGCACGCAGAGAATGTCGAAACCGTTGGCCGCGATATCCGCGCGCAGCGGGCAAAACTCTTCCAGCCCCGGGTACAGCTTCGCCGGACGCAGGTTGCTGAACAGTTTGAAATGTTTACGCAGCGGCAGCAGCGCACCGCGCTCCGGCTGCTCTGCTGGCGGCAAATGTTCCCACTTAGGGCCGCCCACGGAGCCAAACAGCACGGCATCGGCATTTTCACAGCCTTCCACAGTGGCTTTCGGCAATGGCGTACCGTGGTTATCAATCGCAATACCGCCCACATCGTAGTGGCTGGTGGTAATTTTCATCGCAAAACGCGAACGAACGGCTTCCAGTACTTTCAGCGCCTGTGCCATCACTTCCGGGCCAATACCGTCACCCGGCAACACAGCAATATGGTAATTCTTCGACATCACACGGTTTCCTTGTTGTTCTCTTTATTCTGAGCTTTGCGTTGCAACTCTTTTTCGACTTCGGCGGCGCGCCAGATGTTGTTCAGGACATGCACCATCGCTTTCGCGGAGGATTCGACGATATCTGTCGCCAGACCCACACCGTGGAAGCGGCGACCGTTATAATTGACGACGATATCCACCTGACCCAGGGCGTCTTTACCGTGCCCTTTAGCCGTCAGGTCGTATTTCACCAGCTCTACGTCGTACTCAGTGACGCGGTTAATCGCCTGGTAAATGGCATCCACAGGGCCGTTGCCGTTGGCGGCTTCCGCTTTAATTTCATCCCCGCAGGCCAGCTTAACGGAGGCGGTGGCGATGTCGCTTGAGCCGGACTGGACGTTGAAGTAGTCCAGACGGAAGTGCTCTGGCTCTTCCTGCTGTTTGTTGATGAATGCCAGCGCTTCCAGATCGTAATCGAACACCTGGCCCTTCTTGTCCGCCAGCTTCAGGAAGGCGTCGTACAGCTGATCCATGTTGTAATCGCTGTCCTTGTAGCCCATCTCTTCCATACGGTGCTTCACTGCCGCGCGACCAGAGCGTGAGGTCAGGTTCAACTGAACCTGGTTCAGACCGATGGATTCCGGAGTCATGATTTCGTAGTTTTCACGGTTCTTCAGCACTCCATCCTGGTGGATACCGGAAGAGTGAGCGAACGCGCCCGTACCGACAATCGCTTTGTTGGCCGGGATCGGCATGTTGCAAATCTGGCTGACGGTCTGGCTGGTGCGCCAGATTTCGTTGTGATTGATGCGTGTGTGCACGTCCATGATGTCTTTGCGCACTTTGATCGCCATGATCACTTCTTCCAGCGAACAGTTGCCTGCGCGTTCGCCGATGCCGTTCATCGCGCCTTCTACCTGACGCGCGCCGGCGTGCACCGCCGCGATAGCATTGCCAACGGCCAGACCCAGGTCATCGTGGGTGTGTACAGAGATAATGGCTTTATCAATATTTGGTACGCGGTCATACAGACCGGTAATGATGTTGGCAAACTCAAACGGCATGGTGTAGCCGACGGTATCCGGGATGTTGATGGTTCTGGCTCCGGCATTAATAGCGGCTTCCACAACACGGGCCAAATCGTCAATCGGCGTGCGGCCTGCATCTTCACAGGAAAATTCCACGTCGTCAGTGTAGTTACGCGCCCGTTTAACCATATACACCGCACGTTCGATCACTTCATCCAGCGTGCTGCGCAACTTGGTTGCAATGTGCATGGGGGAGGTGGCAATAAAAGTATGGATACGGAAAGCTTCTGCAACTTTCAGGGATTCCGCGGCCACATCGATATCTTTCTCAACGCAGCGAGCCAGAGCGCACACGCGGCTGTTTTTGATGGTGCGGGCGATGGTCTGCACTGACTCAAAATCACCCGGCGAGGAGACAGGAAAACCGACCTCCATTACGTCTACACCCATGCGTTCCAGGGCCAGCGCAATTTGCAGTTTTTCTTTAACACTCAGGCTCGCCTGTAATGCCTGTTCACCGTCACGTAAAGTAGTATCGAAAATAACGACTTGCTGGCTCATGGGTTAGGTCCTTGTCAGTCTTAGGGCGCCTTGCTACGAGCATAAAAAAACCCGCGCAGTGGCGCGGGTTTTTAGTTTTACTGAAGACGATTCAACGCTGAATTTCGCCCGCCAGTCTACCGCGCACAGTGGATGCGTTTAGTAGTAGTAGACCGGTGAAACGAAGGGTGCGAATCATGAATCCTGCTCCAGGTGAATGCGATATGCTTTTAGTGGTACTGGATACGCCGACTCATGTCAACCCCTCCCCGACAAAACGGAGACCCAACGCAGGGAGAATACATTAGCTAATTGTGCTGGTTTTTGCGTGGCTAACCGATTTTATTGTCTATTATTGGACTGGGGATTCATCTCTGGAATAATTTGAATATAATTGGTAGCAATTGAACATACTATTTTCACCAACATGCTATGAAATGGAATGTGTTTCATATCATTGATTTATAGACTTCATGAATGATTTACGGGTAAGTAAGTTATCAAAATTGATATCAATTTGTTAATGAATATGCGTTGTATACTATTAATAGTTTAATAACGCTTAAGTCATTATTAATGAGAGCGTCGATTGTGTATTTGTCTGGTTTATGGTTTCATGCTCACAATAAAGTTTGAGATATCTTTTGAACGATTTTTAACTCTTCATTTATGGGGTGCGTAAAGCCGCTCGGTGAATGGGGCTCTTTATATATTCCGAATTTTAAATAATTTCCTTTCGCTTGTTGTATATGCATGGTAAATCATATTTTTCGAAGTTATTACTGTACCTGGGCAAAGGGAATTTAGCGTGACGGTGGAGTCAGAAATGCCAGAAAATAATATTAACCAACCACAGACTTATGATGGGGTTAAGCCTCAGTTACGCACAGTGGATCTTAACTTGTTAACTGTATTCGATGCAGTGATGCAGGAGCAGAATATTACGCGAGCAGCGCAATCTCTGGGAATGTCTCAGCCTGCCGTGAGTAATGCCGTAGCCAGACTTAAGGTGATGTTTAACGACGAGTTATTCGTTCGTTATGGGAGGGGAATTCAGCCCACAGCGCGTGCATTCCAGCTATTCGGTTCGATTCGTCAGGCGCTACAGCTAGTTCAAAATGAACTTCCCGGTTCGGGCTTTGAACCCTTAAGCAGTGAGCGGGTTTTCCATCTCTGTGTATGCAGTCCGTTAGATAATTATTTGACGTCTGTTATATATAATAAAGTTGAACAGATCGCCCCAAATATTCATCTCGTTTTTAAATCATCATTAAATCAAAACACTGAACACCAGCTTCGTTATCAGGAAACAGAGTTTGTTCTGGGATACGAAGAGTTCCGCCGTCCAGAGTTTGCCTGTGTTCCGTTGTTCAAAGACGAAATGGTGTTAGTCGCCAGTAAAAAACATCCCCGTATGAATTCGCCGCTGCGTGAAAGCGATGTTTACAGTGAGCAACACGCCGTTGTTGCTCTTGACAGATATGCCTCGTTCAGTCAGCCGTGGTATGACACCGCCGATAAACAAGCCAGCGTGGCTTATCAGGGAATGGCCATGGTCAGTGTATTAAATGTCGTTTCTCAGACGCAGTTAGTCGCTATTGCGCCGCGCTGGCTTGCTGAAGAGTTCTCCGATTCACTGAATCTGCAAATTTTACCTCTGCCGCTCAAGCTTAATAGCCGTACCTGTTATCTTTCCTGGCATGAGGCTGCGGGTCGGGATAAAGGGCATCAGTGGATGGAAGAGCTGCTGATCAATATTTGCCGTCGCTAGGTTCTGGTGAATAAACCGCATGGCGTCATGCGGTTTATTCTGCGGTTTTTAAAACTGGCGATATTATGTTCCGTGTTCATTTTTTCAGTTACTTATGCATGCTCAAAAATAGATGATTTCCTGATCCATCCTCTTTTTAAGAGATGAATTATTATTGTCTCCACTCATACCAGACGAATTCACCATATTCATGTCTGTCAGCTGTTTTTTCTGCTTTTATTGCTCATTCCCGCATCCCGTTTGCTAATTGCCTGCCTCATAACGAGCGGTTAAGGTATCCATCACTCTGCACATTATAAGATGGGTTTACCCTGTCAGAAGACGGCGCGGAAATGAATTCTGTAGACCGTCTATAACAAAAGCCTGGAGGCAAAGCATGGAGATGTTGTCTGGCGCGGAAATGGTCGTCCGATCGCTTATCGATCAGGGCGTGAAACAAGTGTTCGGCTATCCCGGAGGCGCGGTTCTCGATATTTATGACGCGCTGCACACGGTAGGCGGTATTGATCATGTTCTGGTTCGTCATGAACAGGCTGCTGTGCATATGGCTGACGGCCTGGCCCGCGCCACGGGCGAAGTGGGTGTTGTGCTGGTCACTTCCGGGCCGGGGGCGACCAATGCCATTACCGGCATAGCGACTGCGTATATGGACTCTATTCCACTGGTCATTCTTTCCGGACAGGTGGCGACGTCGCTGATTGGCTATGATGCGTTTCAGGAGTGCGACATGGTGGGGATCTCACGCCCCGTGGTGAAGCACAGCTTTCTGGTTAAACAAACTGAAGATATCCCGGGCGTACTGAAAAAAGCCTTCTGGCTGGCCGCCAGCGGTCGTCCTGGGCCAGTGGTTGTCGATCTGCCAAAAGATATTCTCAATCCGGCGAATAAACTGCCTTACCTTTGGCCTGAGTCGGTGAGCATGCGTTCGTATAATCCGACCACGCAAGGGCACAAAGGACAGATTAAACGTGCGCTGCAAACGCTGCTGTCTGCGAAAAAACCGGTGGTCTATGTGGGGGGCGGCGCCGTCAATGCAGCCTGCGAAACGCAACTACGCGAACTGATCGAGAAGCTCAATCTTCCTGTTGCGTCATCACTGATGGGGCTGGGGGCATTCCCTGCCACGCATCGGCAGGCGCTGGGCATGCTGGGTATGCACGGCACCTACGAAGCCAATATGACGATGCACAATTCTGACGTGATTTTTGCCGTCGGCGTGCGTTTTGACGATCGCACCACGAACAACCTGGCGAAATACTGCCCGAATGCGACGGTGCTGCACATTGATATCGATCCTACTTCTATCTCTAAAACGGTGCCGGCGGATGTGCCGATCGTGGGAGACGCACGACAGGTGCTGGATCAAATGTTGGATCTGCTGGCGCAGGAGACCGCCTCTCAACCGCTGGACGAGATCCGCGACTGGTGGCAACAAATCGAGCAATGGCGTGGCCGTCAGTGCCTTAAATACGACACGCAAAGTGAGAACATCAAACCGCAGGCGGTGATCGAGACGATCTGGCGTCTGACCAATGGCGATGCGTATGTCACTTCTGACGTGGGCCAGCATCAGATGTTTGCTGCGCTGTATTACCCGTTTGATAAACCGCGTCGCTGGATCAACTCAGGCGGGCTCGGCACGATGGGCTTTGGTTTGCCCGCCGCGCTGGGGGTAAAGCTGGCGTTGCCAAACGAAACGGTTATTTGCGTAACGGGTGACGGCAGTATACAGATGAATATTCAGGAACTTTCCACTGCGCTGCAATATGAACTGCCAGTGCTGGTGCTGAACCTGAATAACGGTTACCTCGGCATGGTAAAACAGTGGCAGGATATGATTTATTCGGGCCGTCACTCCCAGTCCTATATGAAATCACTTCCGGACTTTGTCCGTCTGGCTGAAGCCTATGGTCATATTGGCATGCGGGTAACCGATCCGTCAGAGCTGGAAGCGAAGCTCGGCGAAGCGCTTGAGCACGTTAAAAACAATCGCCTCGTCTTCATGGACGTTATCGTCGATGGCACAGAGCACGTTTATCCGATGCATATTCGTGGCGGTGGTATGGATGAAATGTGGTTAAGCAAAACGGAGAGAACCTGATATGCGCCGGATATTATCTGTATTACTGGAAAATGAGTCGGGCGCACTGTCGCGGGTTATTGGGCTTTTTGCCCAGCGCGGCTATAACATTGAAAGCCTGACCGTGGCACCGACCGATGACCCTACGCTCTCGCGCATGACGATCCAGACTGTCGGCGATGCGAAAGTGCTTGAGCAGATCGAAAAGCAATTGCACAAGCTGGTGGACGTACTGCGCGTCAGCGAGCTGGGGCAGGGTGCTTACGTCGAACGTGAAGTGATGCTGGTGAAAATTCAGGCCAGCGGTTACGGCCGTGATGAGGTCAAGCGCAACACGGATATTTTCCGTGGGCAGATTATTGACGTCACGCCTTCTATATATACTGTCCAGCTTGCCGGAACGAGCGATAAGCTGGACGCTTTCCTGGCCTCTGTCAGGGATGTGGCAAAAATTGTTGAAGTTGCGCGCTCTGGCGTTGTTGGCCTCTCGCGCGGCGATAAAATCATGCGTGAGTAGCGCAATAGGTTCGCCTCTTTCAGCCCGGTAGCCAAAGCCGGGCTTTTTTTTGCGTAATCCGCCGACAACGCAGACAAAAGCGGTTGCCGTGAAGGCTATTCTGCGTTTAGATGTTAAAATATTTAACCATAACCTTGACAGGGCCATGGACTCTTTTCTTTTTTTGAGGGGCAATTGTGAAACTGGATGAAATCGCCCGGCTCGCCGGCGTGTCGAGAACCACGGCCAGCTATGTGATTAACGGTAAAGCAAAGCAGTATCGTGTCAGCGATAAGACCGTTGAGAAAGTGATGGCAGTCGTTCGTGAGCATAATTACCATCCGAATGCTGTCGCCGCAGGTTTACGTGCCGGGCGCACCCGCTCTATTGGCCTGGTGATCCCGGACCTGGAAAACACCAGCTATACCCGCATCGCCAACTATCTGGAACGTCAGGCTCGTCAGCGGGGCTATCAGCTGTTGATTGCCTGCTCCGAGGATCAGCCCGACAACGAGATGCGCTGCATTGAGCATCTGCTGCAACGTCAGGTTGATGCCATCATCGTGTCGACCTCTTTACCACCCGAGCATCCGTTCTATCAGCGCTGGGCGAACGATCCGTTCCCGATAGTGGCGCTGGATCGTGCGCTCGATCGTGAACATTTCACCAGCGTCGTGGGTGCCGATCAGGACGATGCAGAAATGCTGGCTGCCGAGCTGCGTACCTTCCCGGCTGAAACGGTGCTGTATCTTGGCGCTTTGCCTGAACTTTCGGTAAGCTTCCTGCGTGAACAAGGGTTCCGTACGGCATGGAAAGACGATCCGCGTGACGTTCATTATCTCTATGCCAACAGTTATGAGCGCGAAGCGGCTGCCCAGCTGTTCGAGAAATGGCTGGAAACGCACCCGATGCCGCAGGCGTTGTTTACCACCTCGTTTGCTCTGTTGCAGGGAGTGATGGACGTGACGTTACGTCGCGATGGCAAGCTGCCATCCGATCTGGCGATTGCTACCTTCGGTGATAACGAACTGCTCGACTTCCTGCAATGTCCAGTGCTGGCGGTGGCTCAGCGTCACCGCGACGTCGCCGAGCGCGTGCTGGAGATTGTTCTGGCAAGCCTGGATGAACCCCGCAAGCCTAAACCCGGACTTACGCGTATCAAACGTAATCTCTATCGGCGCGGAATTTTGAGCCGCCATTAATATTTCCACAGGGGCGGTATAACTGCCCCTTTTGCGGCGAATTTATTGCGATAAATAATTCCCGGATAAAAATTAGGATTTATCTCTAAGATTCATAGCCTGCTATTTTTCTGAATCCATTTTGGTGTTAAAAAGCACAATTATAAATTTTTGACTGACATTTCTTTGTATTGTTTTGTTACAAACAGGTGCCAGCCGATGAATATTCAGCCATTTTTCACTCTCCCTCCAGGCCTCAATGCACACGAACGAATCCATATTGCCTCGGGATTAAACTGGTGCTGTTATCCCCCGGCGATATGCCTTAAAATGCTGCCCGCGTCGCAAACTGACACTTTATATTTCCCTGCGATGATATTGAGTGAGTCTTAACGCTCGTGTGCATATTCGGTTTTTTTCTTACAAATATTCATAACGTTAATTTTGCCTCGCCAGTTGTTTAGTTATTAGCCAGGTCACTCTTGCTCTGTAAATAGGATGCTTTCGGGTCCGTACAGAGAGAGTCCTGGCTTGACAAGCTTTTCCCTCGCTCCGTAAACTCCTTCAGGTGGGAATTTGTGGGTTAAAGTGGTGAGGAGGGGTGAGGCTGGCATGTTCCGTGGAGCAACGTTAGTCAATCTCGACAGCAAAGGGCGTTTATCGGTACCAACCCGATACCGTGACCAGCTGATTGAGAACGCTTCGGGTCAACTGGTTTGCACCATTGACATCAACTCCCCCTGCCTGCTGCTTTATCCTTTGCCTGAATGGGAAATCATTGAGCAAAAGCTGTCGCGACTGTCGAGCATGAACCCGCAGGAACGCCGCGTACAGCGGTTGTTATTGGGACATGCCAGTGAATGTCAGATGGATAGCGCCGGGCGATTATTGATTGCGCCTGTGTTGCGGCAACATGCCGGTCTGACTAAAGAAGTGATGCTGGTCGGGCAGTTCAACAAGTTTGAACTGTGGGACGAAACGACCTGGTATCAACAGGTCAAGGAAGATATCGACGCTGAGCAGTCTGATTCCGCAACATTATCGGAACGGCTGCAGGACTTGTCTCTATAAATATGATGGAAAATTATAAACATACAACGGTGCTGCTGGATGAGGCCGTTAACGGCCTGAATATTCGTCCAGATGGCATCTATATTGATGGCACTTTTGGTCGCGGTGGCCACTCGCGTTTGATCCTCTCTCAGCTTGGAGCGGAAGGGCGCCTGCTGGCAATTGACCGCGATCCGCAGGCGATTGCCGTTGCGCAAACCATCGATGACCCTCGCTTTTCCATCGTGCATGGACCTTTCTCTGCGCTTGCGGATTATGTCGCCGAGCGCGGCCTGACCGGCAAAATCGACGGGATCCTCCTCGATCTTGGTGTCTCTTCACCACAGCTTGATGATGCAGAACGCGGCTTCTCCTTTATGCGCGACGGTCCGCTGGATATGCGTATGGACCCCACCCGCGGCCAGTCTGCCGCCGAGTGGTTACAAACTGCTGACGAAGCGGATATTGCCTGGGTGATCAAAACCTTCGGCGAAGAACGCTTTGGCAAACGTATTGCGCGCGCCATCGTTGAGCGCAACCGCGTTGAGCCAATGACCCGTACCAAAGAGCTGGCAGAAGTCATCGCGGCGGCAACGCCAGTGAAGGACAAGCACAAACATCCTGCGACCCGTACCTTCCAGGCGGTTCGTATCTGGGTAAACAGTGAACTGGAGGAAATAGAGCTGGCGCTAAAAAGCTCGCTCGACGTGCTGGCCCCGGGTGGGCGGTTATCCATCATCAGCTTCCATTCGCTGGAAGATCGCATCGTTAAGCGCTTTATGCGTGAACAGAGCCGCGGTCCGCAGGTTCCAGCTGGGCTGCCGATGACGGAAGAACAACTCAGAAAGCTGGGAGGCCGTCAGTTGCGAGCATTAGGCAAGTTGATGCCGGGCGAAGAAGAGGTGGCAGAGAATCCACGTGCCCGTAGTTCAGTGCTGCGTATTGCAGAGAGGACGAACGCATGATCAGCAGAGTGACAGAGACCCTAAGCAAAGTTAAGGGATCGTTAGGAAGCAACGAGCGCCATGCCTTGCCTGGCGTGATCGGCGACGATCTTTTGCGGTTTGGGAAGCTGCCACTCTGCTTGTTCATTTGCATCATTGTGACGGCAGTCATGGTGGTAACCACCGCTCACCATACCCGTTTATTAACTGCGCAGCGCGAACAGATGGTACTGGAACGCGATGCGCTGGATATTGAATGGCGAAATCTGATCCTTGAAGAAAACGCGCTCGGCGATCACAGCCGGGTTGAACGGATCGCAACGGAAAAACTGCAATTACAGCATGTTGATCCTTCGCAGGAAAATATCGTAGTACAAAAATAAGGGAAAACGCGACGCATGAAAGCAGCGGCAAAAACGCTTAAACCAAAACGCCAGGAAGAACAGGCCAACTTTATCAGTTGGCGTTTTGCGTTGCTTTGCGGCTGCATTTTACTGGCGCTGGGTTTCCTGCTGGGACGCGTGGCGTGGCTACAAATCATCGCGCCTGACATGCTGGTGCGTCAGGGGGATATGCGTTCTCTGCGCGTGCAGGAAGTTTCTACCTCTCGTGGGATGATCACCGACCGCTCCGGCCGCCCGCTGGCGGTGAGCGTACCGGTGAAGGCGATCTGGGCCGATCCTAAAGAGCTGCATGACGCAGGCGGGATCACCCTTGATAACCGCTGGAAGGCGCTCTCAGACGCGTTGAAAATGCCGCTGGATCAGCTGGCGTCACGCGTTAACGCCAACCCGAAAGGGCGCTTCATCTATCTTGCCCGTCAGGTGAACCCTGATATGGCTGACTACATTAAAAAACTCAAGCTGCCCGGCATTCATCTGCGGGAAGAATCCCGCCGTTATTATCCTTCCGGCGAAGTCACCGCGCACCTGATTGGCTTCACCAACGTGGATAGCCAGGGGATTGAAGGCGTTGAAAAAAGCTTCGACAAGTGGCTTACCGGCCAGCCTGGCGAGCGAATCGTGCGTAAAGACCGCTATGGTCGCGTCATTGAAGATATTTCCTCGACAGACAGCCAGGCCGCGCACAACCTGGCCCTCAGTATTGATGAGCGCTTGCAGGCGCTGGTCTATCGTGAGCTGAACAACGCCGTCGCGTTTAACAAGGCGGAATCGGGCAGTGCCGTGCTGGTGGATGTGGCGACAGGTGAAGTGCTGGCGATGGCCAGTAGTCCCTCATACAACCCGAATAATTTTGCCGGTACAGCAAAAGATGCGATGCGTAACCGCTCCATCACCGATGTGTTTGAACCCGGTTCAACCGTAAAACCTATGGTGGTGATGACGGCTCTACAGCGGGGCATCGTCAACGAAAATACCGTTCTGAATACGATCCCTTATCGAATTAACGGCCACGAAATAAAAGACGTGGCACGTTACAGCGAACTGACCCTGACCGGGGTCTTACAGAAGTCGAGTAACGTCGGTGTGTCAAAACTGGCGTTAGCGATGCCGTCCTCAGCGTTAGTAGATACTTACTCACGTTTTGGGCTGGGAAAGGCGACCAATTTGGGGTTGGTCGGAGAACGCAGTGGCTTATATCCTCAAAAACAACGGTGGTCTGACATAGAGAGGGCCACCTTCTCTTTCGGCTACGGGCTAATGGTAACTCCCTTACAGTTAGCGCGAGTCTACGCAACGATTGGCAGCTATGGCATTTATCGCCCGCTGTCGATCACCAAAGTTGATCCACCGGTTCCGGGGGAACGTGTTTTCCCGGAATCTATCGTTCGTACCGTCGTACATATGATGGAAAGCGTCGCGCTGCCCGGTGGTGGTGGCGTGAAGGCTGCGATTAAGGGCTATCGTATCGCCATCAAAACCGGTACAGCGAAAAAAGTGGGGCCGGACGGCCGCTATATCAACAAATACATTGCCTATACCGCAGGCGTAGCGCCTGCAAGCAATCCGCGTTTTGCGCTGGTGGTCGTCATCAACGATCCGCAGGCGGGTAAATACTACGGCGGCGCCGTCTCCGCGCCTGTGTTCGGGGCTATTATGGGCGGCGTGTTGCGCACCATGAACATTGAACCGGATGCGCTGGCGACGGGCGAAAAAAGTGAATTTGTAATTAATCAAGGCGAGGGAACAGGTGGCAGATCGTAATTTGCGCGACCTTCTTGCTCCGTGGGTGCCTATGCTACCTGCGCGAGCACTGCGAGAGATGGTACTGGACAGCCGCGTAGCGGCTTCTGGCGATCTTTTTGTGGCAGTGGTAGGTCATCAGGCGGACGGGCGTCGTTATATCCCGCAGGCGATTGCGCAAGGTGTTGCTGCCATTATTGCTGAGGCCAAAGATGAGGCAACAGACGGTGAGATCCGTGAAATGCACGGCGTGCCGGTCATCTATCTCAGCCAGCTGAATGAGCGTCTCTCCGCGCTGGCAGGACGTTTTTACGACGAACCTTCCGACCAGTTAAAGCTGGTTGGCGTGACAGGAACCAACGGAAAAACCACCACCACTCAGTTGATGGCGCAGTGGGCTCAGCTGCTGGGTGAAACCGGTGCCGTCATGGGCACGGTGGGGAACGGTATTCTGGGCAAAGTAAGCCCGACGGAAAACACGACAGGCTCGGCGGTTGACGTGCAGCGTGTGCTGGCAGGCCTTGCAGAGCAGGGGGCGACCTTCGCGGCGATGGAGGTCTCCTCCCATGGTCTGGTACAACATCGCGTGGCGGCACTGAAATTTGCCGCCTCTGTCTTTACAAACCTGAGCCGCGATCACCTTGATTATCATGGTGATATGGAGCACTACGAAGCGGCGAAATGGCTGCTTTATTCCACTCACCACCACGGGCAGGCGATCATTAACGCCGACGACGAAGTCGGTCGCCGCTGGCTGGAAAAACTGCCAGATGCGGTGGCGGTGTCGATGGAAGATCGCATTAATCCGAACTGTCGTGGCCGCTGGCTGAAGGCAGTCGAAGTGAACTACCACGATAGCGGGGCGACGATCCGCTTTGCTTCCACCTGGGGCGAAGGTGAAATTGAAAGCCGCCTGATGGGGGCTTTCAACGTCAGTAACCTGCTGCTGGCGCTGGCGACGCTGCTGGCGCTGGATTACCCGATGGCGGATCTGCTGAAAACGGCTGAGCGTTTGCAACCGGTCTGTGGCCGCATGGAAGTGTTCAGTGCGCCGGGCAAGCCGACGGTGGTCGTGGATTACGCCCACACGCCGGATGCGCTGGAAAAAGCGCTGGAAGCGGCGCGTCTGCACTGCGCTGGCAAGCTCTGGTGCGTGTTTGGCTGCGGTGGCGATCGCGACAAGGGCAAACGTCCGCTGATGGGCGCCATCGCTGAGCAGTTCGCGGATATTCCCGTGGTGACCGATGACAACCCGCGTACCGAAGAGCCGAGGGCCATTATCAACGACATTCTGGCGGGCATGCTGGATGCGGGTCGTGCGCGCGTGGTCGAAGGCCGTGCGGAGGCCGTGACTAACGCCATTATGCAGGCGCAGGAGAACGATGTGGTTCTGCTGGCCGGTAAAGGTCATGAAGATTATCAGATCGTCGGCAATCGTCGTCTGGATTACTCAGACCGCGTGACGGCAGCGCGTCTGCTGGGAGTGGTGGCATGATTAGCATTACGTTAAGCCAGGCCGCTGCGGTATTGCAGGGGATGCTGCATGGTCAGGATCTGACCATTGAGGCTGTGACCACCGACACCCGTAAGGTGACGGCGGGCTGCCTGTTTGTGGCGCTGAAGGGTGAACGTTTTGACGCCCACGATTTTGCGCAACAGGCTAAAGATAACGGCGCGGGTGCGCTGCTGGTCAACCGTAAGCTCGATATCGATTTGCCGCAGATTGTGGTGAAAGATACGCGCCTGGCCTTTGGTGAGCTGGCGGCATGGGTTCGCCAGCAGGTGCCAACACGCGTCGTGGCGCTGACGGGCTCGTCGGGCAAAACCTCCGTTAAAGAGATGACGGCGGCGATCCTTAGCCAGTGCGGAAACACGCTTTATACGGCGGGCAACCTTAATAATGACGTCGGTGTACCGATGACGCTGCTGCGCCTGACCCACGAGCATGAATATGCGGTGATTGAGTTAGGGGCTAACCATCAAGGCGAAATCGCCTGGACCGTGAGCCTGACGCGTCCGGAAGCGGCGCTGGTGAATAACCTGGCGGCGGCACATCTTGAAGGTTTTGGTTCGCTGGCCGGTGTGGCGAAAGCGAAAGGTGAAATTTATACCGGCCTGCCGGATGACGGCATCGCCATTATGAATGCCGATAACAATGACTGGCTGAACTGGCAGAGCATCATTGGTTCACGCAAAACCTGGCGCTTCTCCCCGAATGCGGCAAACAGTGATTTTTCGGCGACCAACATTCATGTGACGTCACACGGCACCGAGTTCACCCTCACGACCCCAACGGGCGACATCGACGTGCTGCTGCCTCTGCCGGGTCGTCATAACATCGCCAATGCGCTTGCTGCGGCAGCGCTCTCAATGGCGGTAGGGGCCTCACACGCTGCGATCAAAGCAGGTCTGGCAAATTTAAAAGCCGTGCCGGGGCGTCTGTTCCCGATCCAGCTGGCTGAAAACAAACTCCTGCTGGATGACTCCTACAACGCTAATGTCGGCTCCATGACGGCGGCCGTGCAGGTCTTGTCTGAGATGCCGGGCTATCGCGTGATGGTTGTGGGCGATATGGCCGAGCTGGGTGATGAAAGCGAAGCCTGCCACGTACAGGTTGGCGAAGCGGCGAAAGCTGCCGGGCTTGACCGCGTACTGAGCGCAGGCACGCTGAGCAAGGCCATTTCCGATGCCAGTGAAGTTGGCGAACATTTTGCCGATAAATCTGCACTGATCGAACGCCTGAAGGCATTGATTACAGAAAAACAGATTGTGACTGTTTTAGTTAAAGGTTCACGTAGTGCCGCCATGGAAGAGGTTGTGCACGCATTACAGGAGAACGGGACATGTTAGTTTGGCTGGCCGAACATTTGGTCAAATATTATTCAGGCTTTAACGTCTTTTCCTATCTGACGTTTCGCGCCATCGTCAGCCTGCTGACTGCGCTGTTCATCTCGTTGTGGATGGGCCCGCGCATGATTGCCCGTCTGCAAAAACTCTCTTTCGGCCAGGTTGTACGCAACGATGGTCCGGAATCACACTTCAGCAAGCGCGGTACGCCGACCATGGGCGGGATCATGATCCTGACCGCGATTGTGGTGTCCGTTCTGCTGTGGGCTTATCCGTCTAACCCCTACGTCTGGTGCGTGCTGACCGTTCTGGTTGGCTACGGGATCATCGGTTTTGTTGATGACTACCGCAAAGTCGTGCGCAAAGACACCAAAGGTTTGATCGCCCGCTGGAAGTATTTCTGGATGTCGGTAATTGCGCTGGGTGTGGCCTTCGCGCTTTACCTGGCAGGAAAAGACACCCCGGCCACCGAGCTGGTGGTGCCGTTCTTCAAAGACGTGATGCCGCAGCTGGGGCTGTTCTACATTCTGCTGGCTTACTTTGTGATCGTCGGCACCGGCAACGCCGTCAACCTGACCGATGGTCTGGACGGCCTGGCCATCATGCCAACCGTGTTTGTCGCGGGCGGTTTCGCGCTGGTGGCGTGGGCGACCGGTAACATGAACTTTGCAAACTACCTGCACATCCCGTACCTGCGACACGCTGGTGAGCTGGTGATCGTCTGTACGGCGATTGTCGGCGCGGGGCTGGGCTTCCTGTGGTTCAACACCTATCCGGCGCAGGTCTTTATGGGCGACGTCGGTTCACTGGCACTGGGCGGCGCGCTGGGCATTATCGCCGTGCTGCTGCGTCAGGAGTTCCTGCTGGTGATTATGGGCGGTGTGTTTGTGGTTGAGACCCTGTCGGTGATTTTGCAGGTCGGTTCCTTCAAGCTGCGCGGCCAGCGCATCTTCCGTATGGCACCGATTCACCACCACTATGAACTGAAAGGCTGGCCGGAGCCGCGCGTCATTGTGCGCTTCTGGATTATTTCGCTGATGCTGGTGCTGATTGGCCTGGCAACGCTGAAGGTACGTTAATCATGGCAGATTACCAGGGCAAAAAAGTCGTTATCATCGGGTTGGGCCTCACCGGCCTCTCCTGCGTGGACTTTTTCCTTGCGCGTGGCGTGACGCCGCGCGTGATGGATACGCGCGTCTCTCCGCCGGGTCTGGACAAGCTGCCGGAGCAGGTTGAACGCCACCTGGGTGGTCTGAATGATGAGTGGCTGCTGGTCGCCGATCTGATTGTTGCCAGCCCGGGCATGGCGCTGGCGCATCCTTCGCTGAGTGCCGCGGCGGATGCAGGCGTTGAGATTGTTGGCGATATCGAACTGTTCTGCCGGGAGGCGCAGGCCCCGATCGTTGCCATTACCGGTTCAAACGGTAAAAGCACCGTCACCACCCTGGTGGGTGAGATGGCGAAAGCGGCGGGCAAAAATGTCGGCGTGGGCGGTAACATTGGCCTACCCGCGTTGATGCTGCTCGATAAAGGGTGTGAGCTGTTTGTACTTGAGCTTTCCAGCTTCCAGCTGGAAACCACTTCAAGCCTGCATGCGGCGGCAGCGACGATCCTTAATGTCACCGAAGATCATATGGACAGATACCCGTTCGGCTTGCAGCAGTACCGCGCGGCCAAGCTGCGTGTCTATGAAAATGCCAAAGTCTGCGTGGTGAATGCCGATGATGCACTCACCATGCCGGTGCGTGGCGCAGACGATCGCTGCATTAGCTTCGGTATTAACATGGGTGACTATCACCTTAACCGCCAGCAGGGCGATACCTGGCTGCGGGTGAAAGGTGAGAAGGTGCTGAACGTGAAAGAGATGATGCTCTCCGGCCAGCATAACTACACCAACGCGCTGGCGGCGCTGGCGCTAGCGGATGCCGTTGGCCTGCCGCGATCTTCAAGCCTGAAGGCGCTGACCACCTTTACCGGCCTGGCTCACCGTTTTCAGCTGGCGCAGGAACACAACGGCGTACGCTGGATTAACGATTCCAAAGCGACCAATGTGGGTAGCACCGAGGCGGCATTGAACGGTCTGCACGTTGAAGGCACACTGCATCTGCTGCTGGGCGGCGACGGTAAATCAGCCGATTTCTCCTCGCTGAAGCAGTACCTCAACGGTGATAACGTGCGCCTTTATTGCTTTGGCCGCGATGGCAGCGAGCTTGCGGCGTTGCGTCCTGAGGTCGCCGAACAAACCGAGACCATGGAACAGGCGATGCGCCTTATCGCCCCCCGCGTGAAGCCCGGCGATATGGTGCTGCTCTCGCCAGCCTGTGCCAGCCTCGATCAATTTAAGAATTTCGAACAGCGGGGCGATGTCTTTACCCGCCTGGCGAAGGAGTTAGGCTGATGCGTTTATCTCTCCCTCGCCTGAAAATGCCGCGTCTGCCAGGGTTTGGTATCCTGGTATGGCTGTTTACGGCGCTGAAAGGCTGGGTGATGGCTTCACGGGATAAAGATTCCGACAGCCTGATTATGTACGACCGCACGCTGTTCTGGCTCACGCTGGGGCTGGCAGCGACCGGCTTTATTATGGTCACCTCGGCGTCGATGCCTGTCGGACAGCGTCTGGCAAACGATCCGTTCCTGTTTGCCAAGCGTGACGGGCTGTACATCATTCTCGCGTTCTGCCTGGCGATGATCACCTTACGCCTGCCGATGTCGTTCTGGCAGCGGCACAGTACGGCCATGCTTATCGCCTCAATCATCATGCTGTTGATCGTTCTGGTCGTCGGGAGCTCCGTTAACGGGGCATCACGCTGGATCGCCTTTGGTCCGCTGCGTATTCAGCCTGCAGAGTTCACCAAGCTTTCGTTGTTCTGCTACCTGGCAAACTACCTGGTGCGTAAAGTCGACGAAGTTCGTAACAACCTGCGCGGCTTCTTAAAACCGATGGGCGTGATTCTGGTGCTTGCGATCCTGCTGCTGGCGCAGCCCGACCTCGGTACGGTAGTCGTACTGTTTGTCACTACGCTGGCGATGCTGTTCCTGGCGGGAGCAAAACTGTGGCAGTTCATTGCCATCATCGGGATGGGGATTTCGGCGGTGGTGCTGCTGATCCTCGCCGAACCATACCGTATCCGCCGTGTGACCTCGTTCTGGAACCCATGGGAAGATCCGTTCGGCAGCGGTTATCAGCTGACACAGTCGCTGATGGCGTTTGGCCGCGGCGAAGTTTGGGGCCAAGGCCTGGGCAACTCGGTGCAAAAACTGGAGTATTTACCGGAGGCGCATACCGACTTTATCTTCTCCATTATTGGGGAAGAACTGGGTTATATCGGTGTGGTATTGGCGCTATTAATGGTATTCTTCGTCGCTTTCCGCGCCATGTCGATTGGCCGTAAAGCGCTGGAGATCGATCACCGCTTCTCCGGTTTCCTGGCCTGCTCAATTGGTATCTGGTTTAGCTTCCAGGCACTGGTAAACGTTGGGGCCGCAGCGGGTATGCTGCCGACCAAAGGTCTGACGTTGCCGTTGATCAGTTATGGTGGTTCGAGTCTGTTGATCATGTCGACGGCCATCATGTTTTTGTTACGCATAGATTATGAAACGCGTCTGGAGAAAGCTCAGGCGTTTACACGAGGTTCACGATGAATCAACCGAAGCGGTTAATGGTGATGGCAGGCGGGACCGGCGGACACGTGTTCCCGGGACTGGCGGTTGCGCACCATTTAATGGAACAGGGCTGGCAGGTACGCTGGCTGGGAACCGCAGACCGCATGGAAGCCGACCTTGTACCTAAACACGGTATCGAGATCGACTTTATTCGTATTTCTGGCCTTCGTGGCAAAGGGATCAAGGCGCTGCTGCTGGCGCCGGTGCGCATTTTCAATGCCTGGCGTCAGGCGCGCGACATTATGAAGCGCTTTAAGCCTGACGTCGTTCTGGGCATGGGCGGCTACGTTTCCGGTCCGGGAGGACTGGCGGCGTGGTCACTGGGCATCCCTGTTGTTCTGCATGAGCAGAACGGTATTGCCGGGTTGACCAACAAATGGCTGGCAAAAATCGCCACCAAAGTTATGCAGGCCTTCCCCGGGGCATTCCCGAAAGCGGATGTCGTAGGGAATCCGGTGCGTGTGGACGTGCTGGCGCTGCCGCTGCCAGATACGCGTCTGGCGGGTCGCGAAGGGCCGGTGCGCGTGCTGGTTGTCGGCGGTTCACAGGGCGCACGTATTTTAAACCAGACGATGCCACAGGTTGCGGCAAAACTGGGTGATGCGGTGACCATCTGGCACCAGAGCGGGAAGGGCGCTCAGCAGAGCGTTGAGCAGGCTTACGCGCAGGAAGGTCAGCCGCAGCATAAAGTGACTGAATTTATTGATGATATGGCCGCAGCCTATGCCTGGGCCGATGTCGTGGTCTGTCGCTCGGGCGCGCTGACGGTGAGCGAAATCGCCGCCGCCGGTTTGCCGGCGCTGTTTGTGCCGTTCCAGCACAAAGACCGACAGCAGTACTGGAATGCGCTGCCGCTTGAGAAAGCGGGTGCAGCGAAGATTTTTGAGCAGCCACAATTTACCGCTGATGCGGTCGCCACTACCCTGGCGGGCTGGAACCGGGATGTATTACTGGAGATGGCGCAACGCGCACGCGCGACCGCTATCCCGGATGCAACGGAACGGGTGGCAAAAGAAGTGAGCCTGGCAGCCCAGGCATAATTCTCGCAGCGCGTGTTGCGCTGCACGATTTTTTTGAAGTAGTCGATGGCGTTTAGAGAATGAATACACAACAACTGGCAAAACTGCGTTCTATCGTGCCCGAGATGCGTCGCGTCCGGCACATTCACTTTGTCGGCATCGGTGGTGCTGGCATGGGCGGTATTGCCGAAGTGTTAGCTAACGAAGGCTATCAGATCAGCGGGTCTGACCTGGCGCCAAACCCTGTTACGCAGCAGCTGGCGTCGCTGGGGGCGACTATCTATTTCAATCATCGCCCGGAAAATGTGAGCGATGCGAGCGTGGTTGTAGTGTCCAGCGCGATCTCCGCGGATAACCCGGAAATCGTTGCGGCGCATGAGGCGCGCATTCCGGTGATCCGTCGCGCGGAAATGCTGGCGGAACTGATGCGTTTCCGTCACGGCATTGCGGTGGCCGGTACGCACGGTAAAACCACAACAACAGCGATGGTATCCAGCATTTATGCGGAAGCGGGTCTCGACCCAACGTTCGTTAACGGTGGTCTGGTGAAAGCCGCTGGCGTGCATGCGCGTCTGGGCCACAGCCGTTATCTGATTGCGGAAGCGGATGAAAGCGACGCGTCGTTCCTGCATTTGCAGCCGATGGTGGCTATCGTCACCAATATCGAAGCTGACCATATGGATACCTACCAGGGCGACTTCGAGAACTTAAAGCAGACCTTTATTAACTTCCTGCACAACCTGCCGTTCTATGGCCGTGCGGTGATGTGCGTGGACGACCCGGTGATCCGCGAGCTGCTGCCGCGCGTCGGGCGTCAAATTACCACCTACGGCTTCAGCGAAGACGCTGATGTACGCGTGGAAGATTATAAGCAGATTGGTGCGCAGGGACATTTCACCCTGGCACGCCAGGATAAAGAGCTCCTGCATGTCACCCTGAACGCGCCGGGACGTCACAATGCCCTGAATGCGGCGGCGGCGGTGGCTGTTGCAACGGAAGAAGGCATTGATGATGAGGCGATCCTGCGCGCGCTGGAAAGCTTCCAGGGAACGGGCCGTCGCTTCGACTTCCTGGGTGAGTTCCCACTGGAGCCGGTAAACGGTAAGCCCGGTTCTGCGATGCTGGTCGACGACTATGGTCACCATCCGACGGAGGTTGACGCAACCATCAAAGCGGCACGCGCGGGTTGGCCGGAAAAGAATCTGGTCATGATCTTCCAGCCGCACCGTTACACACGTACCCGCGATCTATATGACGATTTTGCCAACGTCCTTTCGCAGGTCGATACCCTGCTGATGCTGGATGTTTATGCCGCGGGCGAAGCGCCGATTCCGGGCGCGGACAGTCGGTCTTTATGTCGTACCATCCGCGGACGCGGTAAAGTGGACCCTATCCTGGTCCCCGACCCGGCGCAGGTAGCTGAAATGCTTGCCCCGGTCCTGACGGGTAACGATCTGATCCTGATTCAGGGTGCGGGAAATATCGGCAAAATCGCCCGTACCTTAGCTGAAATCAAACTGAAGCCGCAAACTCAGGAGGACGAGCGTCATGGCTGATAAGATTGCTGTCCTGTTTGGCGGCACTTCCGCCGAACGCGAGGTTTCTCTGAATTCGGGCGCTGCCGTGCTGGCGGGCCTGCGTGAAGGTGGCGTGGACGCGCATCCGGTTGATCCGAAAGAGGTGGACGTTACGCAGCTGAAAGCGATGGGCTTCGATAAAGCCTTTATCGCGTTGCATGGCCGCGGCGGTGAAGACGGCACGTTGCAGGGGCTGCTGGAGCTGATCGGTATGCCGTACACCGGCAGTGGCGTGATGGCATCCGCTATCTCCATGGATAAACTGCGCAGCAAACTGCTGTGGCAGGGGGCGGGTCTGCCCGTTGCGCCATGGGTTGCACTGACGCGCCGTGAATTTGAATTGGGCTTGTCGGACAGCGTTAATACACGCATTGCGGCACTGGGCTTACCGGTTATTGTGAAGCCTAGCCGTGAAGGGTCGAGCGTGGGAATGTCCAAAGTTGATAAAGCTGTAGATTTGGCTGACGCTTTAGCTCTGGCATTTCAACATGATGAAGAAGTTCTGATTGAAAAATGGCTTAGCGGGCCGGAATTTACCGTCGCGATGCTTTGTGAAGAAATTTTACCGTCAATTCGCATCCAACCCGCCGGAGTCTTCTATGATTATGAGGCGAAGTATCTCTCTGATGAGACGCAATATTTCTGCCCAGCTGGTCTTGAAGCACAACGTGAAGCGGAATTACAGTCTCTGGTGCTTAAAGCCTGGAATGTTTTGGGATGCCGAGGCTGGGGACGAATTGATGTGATGCTTGACGGTGACGGGCAATTTTATCTGCTGGAAGCAAACACGTCTCCGGGTATGACCAGCCATAGCCTTGTGCCGATGGCGGCGCGTCAGGCGGGAATGAGCTTCTCGCAATTAGTCGTACGTATTCTGGACCAGGCGGGCTGATATGTCTCAGGCTGCGTTGAACACGCGCAACCGCGATGACGAAGAAGAATATTCTTCTTCGCGCCGGAGTAATGGAACGCGTCTTGCAGGGATTATCTTCCTGCTCGGGGTGCTGTGCACCGTGTTTATCAGCGGCTGGATGGTGCTGGGCTGGATGGAAGACGCACAGCGGTTGCCGCTGTCGAAGCTGGTAGTGACCGGAGAGCGTCACTACACGCGTAACGATGACATTCGCCAGTCAATTCTGGCGCTGGGGTCGCCTGGCACCTTTATGACGCAGGACGTCAACATTATCCAGAGCCAGATTGAACGTCTGCCGTGGATAAAACAGGCGAGTGTCAGAAAGCAATGGCCTGATGAATTGAAGATTCATCTGGTTGAATATGTGCCGATTGCGCGTTGGAATGATCAGCATATGGTTGACGTAGACGGAAATTCGTTCAGCGTCCCGAGCGATCGTGTCAACAAGCAGAATTTACCGATGTTGTATGGCCCGGAAGGCAGCGAAAACGAAGTATTGCAGGGTTTTCGTGAGATGGGGCAGGTGCTGGCTAAGGATCGCTTTACGTTAAAAGATGCTGCGATGACGGCGCGCCGTTCCTGGCAGCTGACCTTAACGAATGGCATTAAGCTCAATCTTGGCCGCGGCGACACAATGAAACGTCTGGCGCGTTTTGTAGAACTTTACCCGGTTTTACAGCAGCAGGCGCAGACGGATGGCAAACGGATAAGCTACGTTGATTTGCGCTATGACTCAGGCGCAGCAGTCGGTTGGGAGCCGGCTCCGGTCGAGGAACCTAATCAGCAACAAAATCAGGCACAGGTACAGGCAGAACAACAATGATCAAGTCGACGGACAGAAAATTGGTAGTAGGACTGGAGATTGGCACCGCGAAGGTTGCCGCTTTGGTAGGGGAAGTTCTGCCCGACGGTATGGTCAATATCATTGGCGTGGGCAGTTGCCCTTCCCGTGGTATGGATAAAGGTGGGGTAAACGACCTTGAGTCGGTGGTGAAATGCGTTCAGCGCGCCATCGACCAGGCTGAATTGATGGCAGATTGCCAGATTTCCTCTGTCTATCTGGCCCTTTCTGGTAAGCACATCAGTTGCCAGAATGAAATCGGTATGGTGCCGATTTCTGAAGAAGAAGTGACGCAGGAAGACGTTGAGAACGTTGTCCACACGGCGAAATCCGTGCGTGTTCGCGACGAGCACCGTGTGCTGCATGTGATCCCGCAAGAATACGCGATCGACTACCAGGAAGGTATCAAGAATCCGGTCGGTCTGTCGGGCGTACGTATGCAGGCAAAAGTGCACCTGATCACATGTCACAACGATATGGCGAAGAACATTGTAAAAGCCGTTGAACGTTGTGGCCTGAAAGTTGACCAACTAATTTTCGCCGGACTTGCCGCGAGCTATTCCGTGCTGACCGAAGACGAACGTGAACTGGGCGTCTGTGTGGTCGATATTGGTGGTGGTACAATGGACATGGCTGTCTATACCGGCGGTGCGTTGCGCCACACCAAAGTGATCCCGTACGCCGGGAATGTGGTGACCAGCGATATCGCTTACGCCTTTGGTACGCCACCGAGCGATGCAGAGGCGATTAAAGTGCGCCACGGTTGCGCGCTGGGCTCTATCGTCGGCAAAGACGAGAGCGTTGAAGTACCGAGCGTAGGCGGTCGACCGCCGCGCAGTTTGCAACGCCAGACGCTGGCTGAGGTAATTGAGCCGCGTTATACCGAGCTGCTCAACCTGGTCAACGAAGAGATTTTGCAGTTACAGGAACAGCTTCGCCAGCAGGGTGTGAAACATCATCTCGCAGCGGGGATTGTATTAACCGGCGGGGCAGCGCAAATTGAAGGTCTTGCGGCCTGCGCTCAGCGCGTGTTCCATACGCAGGTGCGTATTGGTGCGCCGCTGAATATCACCGGTTTAACGGATTATGCTCAGGAGCCGTACTATTCAACGGCGGTGGGCCTGCTGCACTACGGGAAAGAATCCCATTTAAGTGGTGAGGCAGAGGTGGAAAAACGCGTCTCGGTGGGGTCGTGGGTCAAACGACTTAACACCTGGTTGCGAAAAGAATTTTAATTTTTTAAGAGACCGGAGAGAATTAGCGGTCTCGGGCGACAGGCACAACGGAGAGAGAGATTATGTTTGAACCTATGGAATTAACCAACGACGCGGTGATTAAAGTCATCGGCGTCGGTGGCGGCGGCGGTAACGCCGTAGAGCACATGGTGCGCGAGCGCATCGAAGGTGTTGAATTCTTCGCGGTGAACACCGATGCGCAGGCGCTGCGTAAAACGGCTGTTGGCCAGACGATTCAGATCGGTGGTGGCATCACCAAAGGTCTGGGAGCAGGGGCTAACCCGGAAGTGGGCCGCAACGCGGCTGAAGAAGATCGTGAAGCGCTGCGCGCTGCACTGGACGGTGCAGACATGGTCTTCATCGCAGCGGGTATGGGCGGCGGTACAGGTACCGGTGCAGCACCCGTTGTGGCGGAAGTCGCTAAAGATTTAGGTATTCTGACCGTTGCTGTCGTGACCAAGCCTTTCAACTTTGAAGGTAAGAAGCGTATGGCTTTCGCGGAGCAGGGTATCACCGAGCTGTCCAAGCACGTGGACTCTCTGATTACCATTCCGAACGACAAGCTGCTGAAAGTGCTGGGTCGCGGTATCTCTCTGCTGGACGCCTTTGGCGCGGCAAACGACGTGCTGAAAGGCGCGGTTCAGGGTATCGCTGAACTGATTACCCGTCCTGGCCTGATGAACGTTGACTTTGCAGACGTTCGCACAGTGATGTCCGAGATGGGCTACGCGATGATGGGCTCTGGCGTGGCGAGCGGTGAAGACCGTGCGGAAGAAGCCGCTGAAATGGCGATCTCTTCTCCACTGCTGGAAGATATCGATCTGTCTGGCGCGCGCGGCGTGCTGGTCAACATTACCGCTGGCTTTGACCTGCGTCTGGATGAGTTCGAAACCGTGGGTAACACCATCCGTGCATTCGCCTCTGACAACGCTACCGTTGTTATCGGTACGTCCCTTGACCCGGAAATGAACGACGAACTGCGTGTGACCGTTGTGGCCACCGGTATCGGTATGGACAAGCGTCCTGAGATCACCCTCGTGACCAACAAACAGACTCAGCAACCGGTGATGGATCGTTACCAGCAGCACGGTATGTCGCCTCTGACTCAGGAGCAAAAACCGGCTGCGAAAGTGGTGAACGACCCGACTCCACAAACGGCAAAAGAGCCAGATTATCTGGATATCCCGGCGTTCCTGCGTAAGCAAGCTGACTAAGAATTGGCTGGAATTTGGGGATTTGCGCTCTTTGTGCTAAACTGGCCCACCGTTAGTGATATACACTCTCGGTTGGATAGTTAATTTGGCGAGATTATACGATGATCAAACAAAGGACACTTAAACGTATCGTTCAGGCGACGGGTGTCGGTTTACATACCGGCAAGAAAGTCACACTGACGTTACGCCCTGCGCCGGCCAATACCGGGGTCATCTATCGTCGCACCGACTTGAATCCACCGGTAGATTTTCCGGCCGATGCCAAATCTGTGCGTGATACTATGCTCTGTACTTGTCTGGTGAACGAGCATGACGTGCGGATTTCTACCGTAGAGCACCTGAACGCCGCCCTGGCGGGTCTGGGTATCGACAACATTATGGTTGAAGTCGATGCGCCAGAAATCCCGATCATGGACGGGAGTGCTGCTCCGTTCGTTTATTTGTTGCTGGATGCCGGCATCGAAGAACTGAACTGCGCGAAGAAATTTGTTCGCATTAAAGAGACCGTTCGCGTCGAAGATGGCGACAAATGGGCTGAATTCAAACCGTACAATGGTTTCTCGTTGGACTTCACCATCGATTTTAACCATCCGGCGATTGACTCCAGCACCCAGCGCTATGCGATGAACTTCTCTGCGGATGCGTTCATGCGTCAGATCAGCCGAGCACGTACCTTCGGCTTTATGCGTGATATCGAATATCTGCAATCCCGCGGCCTGTGCCTGGGCGGCAGCTTCGATTGTGCCATCGTTGTTGACGATTATCGCGTACTGAACGAAGACGGTCTGCGTTTTGAAGATGAATTTGTTCGTCACAAAATGCTGGACGCGATCGGCGACCTCTTCATGTGTGGTCACAACATCATTGGTGCCTTTACCGCGTTTAAATCCGGTCATGCACTGAACAACAAACTGTTGCAGGCCGTCCTGGCAAAACAGGAAGCCTGGGAATATGTGACCTTCGAAGACGAAGCTGAACTGCCGCTGGCGTTCAAAGCCCCGACTATGGTCCTGGCGTAACGGTTAAAGCCGTTTCGTAAGAAAAGCGACTGGTTCACCTGGTACTCTCTCCGACCAGGGAAGCCAGTCGTTTTTATTTCTGCCCTTTCTGGATTTGTCTCTCTCACCCCTGGCCTGTGTTGGGTGCCAAATAACGGTGTGTTCGCTGCATTAATGACCGTTTTTACCTGCTGCAAGGTGTCATTCCTGCTGTCGTGTATTGGCTTTAGTGGTAATATCTGGGCGCTAAAAAAGAATAACTGAACTCAGCCTGCACTGGCGGGCGAACGTGGTGGAGCAAGTGAGCGGAATACTGACGCGCTGGCGACAATTTGGCAGACGTTACTTCTGGCCGCATCTCTTATTGGGGATGGTCGCGGCGAGTCTCGGCTTGCCTGTGCTCAGCAACAGCGCAGACGCGGCAACCCCAGCACGTTCCACGACGACCAAGCACGATCTCACCACGCGGGTTAACTTCACTAATCTCGCATGGCTTGAAGCCAGCCGTCGTCCCAATTTCTCCGTTGATTACTGGCAGCAACACGCGATTCGCACGGTTATTCGCCATCTGTCGTTCGCGATGGCGCCGCAGACGATGCCTGTTGCTGAAGAAACGCTGCCGGTCCAGGCTCAGCACCTTGCTCTGCTCGATACGCTCAATGCGCTTCTGACGCAGGACAACCAGCCGCCTGTGACCGTGAGTCAGACGGCGCAAACTGCTTTTGTTTCCCCCGCATCCTTCTCTGTTTCGACCTGGATTAGCCAGGTTCACGGCATCCGTGCCGGGCCTCAACGCCTCAGCTAAATTAACCCTTTTTCAATACCTTAATTTATCTGCCCGACTGGGGCGTTTGAGAATTTATTATGCTAATCAAATTATTAACCAAAGTTTTTGGTAGTCGTAACGATCGTACCCTGCGCCGCATGCGCAAAGCTGTGAACGTCATCAACGGTATGGAACCGGCGATGGAGAAGCTCTCTGATGATGAACTGAAAGCAAAAACCGCGGAGTTCCGTACGCGTCTGGAGAAAGGCGAAACCTTAGAAAGCCTGATCCCGGAAGCCTTTGCCGTAGTACGTGAGGCCAGTAAACGCGTGTTCGGCATGCGTCACTTCGACGTGCAGCTGCTGGGCGGGATGGTGCTCAACGAGCGCTGCATCGCGGAAATGCGTACCGGTGAAGGTAAAACCCTGACTGCAACGCTGCCGGCTTACCTGAATGCGCTGACGGGTAAGGGCGTTCACGTTGTTACCGTCAACGACTATCTGGCGCAACGCGACGCCGAAAATAACCGTCCACTGTTCGAATTCCTCGGCATGACCGTGGGCATTAACATGTCCGGCCTGCCGGCACCTGCGAAGCGTGAAGCCTACAACGCGGACATCACCTACGGCACCAACAACGAATACGGCTTCGACTACCTGCGTGACAACATGGCGTTCAGCCCTGAAGAGCGCGTCCAGCGTAAACTGCACTATGCGCTGGTGGATGAGGTTGACTCCATTCTGATCGATGAAGCGCGTACCCCGCTGATCATCTCCGGCCCGGCCGAAGACAGCTCCGAGATGTACCGTAAAGTCGACAAAATCATTCCACACCTGCTGCGTCAGGAGAAAGAAGACTCCGATACTTTCCAGGGTGAAGGTCACTTCTCCGTGGATGAAAAAGCGCGTCAGGTCAACCTGACCGAACGCGGCCTGGTGAAAATCGAAGAGCTGCTGGTGGCTGAAGGCATTATGGAAGAGGGCGAGTCTCTGTACTCCCCGAGCAACATTATGCTGATGCACCACGTAACGGCTGCACTGCGCGCGCACGCCCTGTTCACCCGCGACGTTGACTACATCGTTAAAGACGGTGAAGTCATCATCGTCGATGAACACACCGGTCGTACTATGCAGGGACGTCGCTGGTCCGATGGTCTGCACCAGGCCGTGGAAGCGAAAGAAGGCGTGGATATTCAGAACGAAAACCAGACGCTGGCGTCTATCACCTTCCAGAACTACTTCCGTCTGTACGAGAAGCTGGCGGGGATGACCGGTACCGCAGATACCGAAGCGTTTGAGTTTAGCTCCATCTATAAGCTGGATACCGTGGTTGTACCAACCAACCGTCCAATGATCCGTAAGGATATGCCGGACCTGGTATACATGACCGAAGCGGAAAAAATCCAGGCGATCATCGAAGATATTCGCGATCGTACCGCGAAGGGCCAGCCGGTTCTGGTGGGGACCATCTCCATCGAGAAATCTGAAGTGGTGTCTAACGAGCTGACCAAGGCGGGCATCAAGCACAACGTGCTGAACGCCAAGTTCCACGCTAAAGAAGCAGATATCGTTGCGCAGGCGGGTTACCCGGCTGCCGTAACCATCGCTACCAACATGGCGGGTCGTGGTACCGATATTATGCTCGGCGGTAGCTGGCAGGCCGAAGTGGCCGAGCTGGAAAACCCAACCCCGGAGCAAATCGCGCAGATAAAAGCCGACTGGCAGGTGCGTCACGACGCGGTGCTGGCATCCGGTGGTCTGCACATCATTGGTACCGAGCGTCATGAATCTCGTCGTATCGATAACCAGCTGCGCGGTCGTGCGGGCCGTCAGGGTGATGCCGGTTCTTCCCGCTTCTATCTGTCCATGGAAGATGCGCTGATGCGTATTTTCGCCTCTGACCGTGTGTCCGGCATGATGCGTAAACTGGGCATGAAACCTGGCGAAGCGATCGAGCACCCGTGGGTTACCAAAGCGATTGCCAACGCCCAGCGTAAAGTAGAAAGCCGCAACTTCGATATTCGTAAGCAGCTGCTGGAATATGATGACGTTGCCAACGACCAGCGTCGTGCAATCTATACCCAGCGTAACGAACTGCTGGACGTGTCCGACGTGAGCGAAACCATCAACAGCATTCGCGAAGATGTGTTCAAAGCCACTATCGACGCGCACATTCCACCGCAGTCTCTGGAAGAGATGTGGGATATCGAAGGCCTGCAGGAACGTCTGAAAAACGACTTCGACCTCGAACTGCCAATCAAAGAGTGGCTGGACAAAGAGCCTGAGCTGCACGAAGAGACCCTGCGCGAGCGTATCTACGAAACCGCGCTGGACGTCTATAAGCGTAAGGAAGAAGTGGTTGGCGCTGAGATGATGCGTCACTTCGAGAAAGGCGTAATGTTGCAGACCCTGGACTCCCTGTGGAAAGAGCACCTGGCGGCAATGGACTACCTGCGTCAGGGTATCCACCTGCGTGGTTATGCGCAGAAAGATCCGAAGCAGGAGTACAAGCGTGAATCCTTCTCCATGTTTGCTGCCATGCTGGAGTCGCTGAAGTATGAAGTCATCAGTACCCTGAGCAAAGTTCAGGTGCGTATGCCGGAAGAAGTGGAAGCGATGGAGCAGCAGCGTCGTGAAGAAGCTGAGCGTCTGGCACAGATGCAGCAGCTGAGTCATCAGACCGATGAGAGCGAAGCCGCAGCGGCAATCGCAGCGCAGACGGGCGATCGTAAAGTCGGTCGTAACGATCCGTGCCCATGCGGTTCCGGCAAAAAATACAAGGCGTGCCACGGCCGCCTGAGCTAAGAACATAACAAACCGAAAAGGCGCAGATATCTGCGCCTTTTTTATGGACGTGACATGATGAAAACACTGCAAATTGCTGTCGGGATCATTCGCAACCCGCAAAACCAGATCTTCATTACCCAACGTGCCGCCGATGCGCATATGGCCAACAAATGGGAATTCCCCGGCGGGAAAATCGAATCAGGTGAAACGCCGGAGCAGGCGCTGGTGCGTGAGCTTCAGGAAGAGGTGGGGATCACCCCGCTTGATGCAACGCTGTTCGATAAGCTGGAGTACCAGTTTCCGGACAGGCACATCACGCTCTGGTTCTGGCTGGTGGAAAACTGGGAAGGTGAGCCATGGGGAAAAGAGGGGCAGCCGGGTAACTGGATTGAGCTTCAGGCCAGCGATGCGGAAAAATTCCCGCCTGCCAATGAGCCTGTGATCCTCCGGCTGGTCGCACAACCGTAGGCCTGCTAAGCGAAGCGCCAGCAGGCTTTAAATGTTACTGCTGGTTTTCGCTCCAGTCATCGCTATCCGAGAGATCGCCTTCGCTCGGAATGCGTTTCTCTTCCGCCGCCCATTCGCCCAGGTCTATAAGTTGACAGCGTTTGCAGCAGAATGGGCGAAATGGACTCACTTCTCCCCAGACGACAGTTTTCCCACAGGTTGGGCAGTTTACGGTGGTTACGTCAGACATCGGCACTCCTTAACAACAGGCCAGTTCAAAATCGAGGCGTTCCGGCACGGTGCCATGCTCACTGTCCAGCGGCATAAAGCGGATCGCGAAACGGCTTTTATGTCCGGAAATTTGCGGGTAAAGCTGCTCGCCAAGAGAGAGATTCAAACGCAGAAGATCGGCGTCGTCGCCGTTATCCTGATAAAAACCGTTGAGACTGGTCTGCTTGCGGAACGGGGCAGAGTTACGCACAAGATCGAGGATCAGGGATAACGTTTGATTCATCGGCTCCAGACTGCCCATCCAGCTGTTCACCTGGCGATCGCGCTGTTCCTGCGGCATGTGCAGCCACATATGCAGCGTTGGAAGGTCAAAGCTACAGCAACCGCCCGGTATGCTCAGACGCTGACGCACCAGCGCAATCAGACGGTCCTCGCGTAAAAATTGTCCAACGCGCGGCGCGGCCATCAGCGTCGCGCTGCTGTTTTTTAGCTGCTGGCGTAAAGCGTCAATTCGACTTTTATCTACGCCCGGTACTTCGGCCCAGGCCTGTAATTTACGCTGCTGGCGCTCCAGCTCTTTCAACAGCTCAGTGCGGACATCGCCGCGTTCAATCACATCCAGCAGATCGCCCACGTTGCGGAAAAAATGCAGCGCGGTGGCGTGATCGTTGACGGGCAGATGTTGTGAAAGTTGTTGAATAAGAAATTCTATGCGTAGCCAGGTACGCATTTTTTCGTTAAGCGGATGCTCAAAAAGGATATGAGTCGACATTATGGTTTTTCCTGTGCAACGGCCTGCGCGGCGAAGGTCAGATACTTCGCGTGCAGACGAGCAACATCCGATGCAATGGCATCTGGTGCGCCGTTATTATCAATAACATCATCCGCAACGGCGAGGCGCGCTTCGCGCGTGGCCTGTGCGGCAAGAATTTGTTCAGCATGCTCGCGTGAAACATGGTCACGCGCCATGGTTCTCTGGATTTGCGTTTCGCGGGAAACGTCAATCACCAGCGTTCTGTCCGCCTTATTCTGTAGCTGATTTTCCACCAGTAACGGGATCACCCACAACACATAGGGCGAACTGGCTGCGGCAATCTGACGCTGAGTTTCATGGTGGATAATGGGGTGGAGCAGGGCATTAAGCCAGGCTTTTTCCGCCGGATCGGAAAATATGCACTCACGCAGCTGCCGACGATTCAGGGTGCCGTCAGCCTGTATCACACGGCGACCAAAATGCGCTTCGATGGCGTTTAAGGCGGGTGTATTGGGTTCTACCACCTGACGGGCAATGATATCGGCGTCGATAATCGTGATGCCGAGACGAGCAAACGCGTGCGCAACGGTGCTTTTACCACTACCGATGCCGCCGGTTAATGCGACGATATACCCCATTAAATCAGATCCTGGGAATTATTCAGTTTTAAAATCAGTTGCTTAAAATTCAAACTTACAACAGCCAATGTTTAGCTCTCTTTACCCGCTTTTTACCAGGTAAATTTATAGGATTGTAGCGTAAAAAAAGAGAATTTCGCAGTCTTGCGGAGCAGGTATTAGTGCGTATGATAGCGTCACTGGAGTTGTGCTTTTAATATATTTGCCTCTAACCCCAGGAATCCGCACATGCGTATTGAAGAAGATCTGAAGTTAGGTTTCAAAGACGTTCTTATCCGCCCTAAACGCTCTACACTGAAAAGTCGCTCAGACGTTGAACTCGAACGTCAATTCACCTTTAAGCATTCCGGTCAGACGTGGTCTGGCGTGCCGATTATCGCGGCCAACATGGACACCGTCGGGACCTTCGAGATGGCGACCGCGCTGGCGCAATTCGACATCCTTACTGCGGTACATAAACACTACAGCCCTGAGGAGTGGAATGCGTTTGTCGCCTCCGCCTCGGCTGACGTGGTGAAGCATGTGATGGTCTCGACCGGTACGTCTGATGCAGATTTCGAGAAAACCAAACAGATCCTGAACGCCAATCCGGCGCTGAATTTTGTCTGCATTGACGTGGCAAATGGTTATTCCGAGCATTTCGTCCAGTTCGTCAGCAAGGCGCGTGAAGCCTGGCCAACCAAAACCATCATCGCGGGCAACGTGGTGACCGGTGAAATGTGTGAAGAGCTGATCCTCTCCGGGGCCGACATTGTGAAAGTAGGCATTGGCCCGGGGTCCGTTTGCACCACGCGCGTGAAAACCGGTGTGGGTTATCCGCAGCTGTCTGCGGTAATTGAATGCGCTGACGCCGCGCACGGTCTGGGCGGCCAGATCATCAGCGACGGTGGCTGCACCATGCCAGGCGATGTGGCGAAAGCCTTCGGCGGCGGCGCGGACTTCGTGATGCTCGGCGGCATGCTGGCAGGCCACGAAGAGAGCGGCGGTACAGTGGTGGAAGAGAACGGTGAGAAATTCATGCTGTTCTACGGAATGAGCTCTGAATCTGCGATGACCCGTCACGTGGGTGGTGTCGCGAAATACCGTGCGGCGGAAGGCAAAACCGTTAAGCTGCCACTGCGTGGCCCGGTCGAAAACACGGCGCGCGATATCCTCGGCGGTCTGCGTTCTGCCTGCACCTACGTGGGGGCTTCCCGCCTGAAAGAGCTGACTAAACGCACGACGTTTATCCGCGTTCAGGAGCAGGAAAACCGCGTATTTAATAGCCTCTGACGGCTACGGCTGGCGCGCGTCCGTGCGCCAGCATTACCCCGCGCTCATTGCATCCCCCAGATGGAAAATCGGCAGATACATCGCCACCACCAGCGTGCCAATAATCAGACCTGTCACGACCAGTAGCAAAGGCTCAAGAAGCGCCGCCAGATTGTCTGCCTGCTGAAATGTCTGTTCCGTATGATGGCGGGCCAGATTCATCAGCATCACATCCAGTGAACCCGACACTTCTCCGGTGCGAATGAGCTGAATACACAGTGGTGTAAAAACAGAGGCCTTCTGGAAGGAGGACCACACGGGCATCCCCTGTTCGATATCGCTGCGTATCTCACGGAGTTTCTCCTGCCAATAGCCACTCTCAACGGTCTCCTCCACACTCTCCACTCCTTGTAAAAAGGCAATTCCAGCCTGCTGGGTTAATGACAGCACGGTAAAAATTTGCCCCAGTTTTTGCCCACGCATCAGCGTGCCCATCACCGGTACATGTAACAGGACGTACTGCCAGCGCGGATGCCGCCGCAGCTTACAGGCGATGACAACCATTGCCACGAGCAGGGCCAAAAGGGTGAGCATATGCGCCTGAACCAGGGCCGCCAGCCCCATGACTGCCTGCGTGAGCATAGGGAGCGGGGTGTTGAATGTTTTGTAGATTGCAGCAAACTCAGGCAAAACCAGCGTTACCATCGCCAGCACCACGAAAACGGCCAGCGTCAGGATGATCAGCGGATAGCGCAGCGCTTTCTTCACCTTTGCACTGAGCTGCTGCTGGGATTTTTGCTGCAGCGCAAGCTGACGGCAGCAGGCTTCGAGCTTACCCGTCAGCTCACCCGTCTTCACCATCGAGACATAAAGGGGGCTAAACACCTCTGGCCATTTCTTCATGGCCTCTGACAGGGCGCAACCTTCGCTCAGGTCATCAGCAAGACTGTGCAGCAGCGCCTGCCAGTGCTTCAAAGGATGCTGTTCCGCCAGCATGTGCAGGCTTTGGGACAGCGTGAGTCCGGCCTGTAGCAGCGTGGCGAGCTGGCGAAAAATATCGTAGCAGTGCTGCACCTGCCATCGGTGGCGCTGCTGGCAGCGTTTTAGCGCCAGCGGGTGCAGTTGTTTAAGCACCAGAGCCGTGTAAGCTGCGTTACGGTCGATGGCCCAGAGGGTGCCGGTTTGCACCTCCCCCTCGGTGGTCAGGGCACGCCAGCGCCAGAGCGAATTAGCAGCCATCGGGCATTCCCAGGACGCGCAACAGCTC
Organism: Enterobacter cloacae complex sp. I1M; assembly: GCF_014982425.1. Lineage (NCBI taxonomy): Bacteria > Pseudomonadati > Pseudomonadota > Gammaproteobacteria > Enterobacterales > Enterobacteriaceae > Enterobacter > Enterobacter cloacae complex sp. I1M. Next base: position 174,870 of record NZ_JADCLG010000029.1, read on the forward strand.
TTCGAGCGTGGTCAGCCCTTGCTCCACGGCCATGCAGCCGTGCTCAAACAAAGATGTCATTCCCGCCTGACGAGCGCTTGAACCAATCACCTCCGTGCTTGCTCCGCTGGCGATGGCCTGCCGCAGCGTGTCGTCGATGACGAGCACTTCAAAAATGGCTACGCGACCATAAAAACCGTGGTAGCAGCGCTCGCAACCGGTGGGTTGCCAGCGAGGAAGCTGCCGGGGCCACAGCGTGCGAGGTAATTCGGTGTGGCGGCTGGCTTCCTGTCGGCAGTACGGGCATAAACGACGCACCAGCCGCTGGGCAATCACCATCGAGAGCGCAGAAGAGATCATCCAGCGCGCGACGCCCATCTGTTGCAGCCGTACCAGCGTTTCAGTCGTCGAATTAGTATGGAGGGTGGACAGCACCAGATGCCCGGTTTGCGCCGCCTTAATGGCAATTTCTGCCGTTTCGCCGTCACGAATTTCACCCACCATAATGATGTCAGGATCCTGCCTGAGCAGGGCACGCAGCACGCTCTGGAAGGTCAGCCCCGCGCGCGGATTAATCTGCGTCTGGTTTAAGCCTGCAAGCGGGATTTCAACGGGATCTTCCACGCTGCAAATATTAACGTCAGGGGTATTTCGCGCCTGTAACGCACTGTACAGCGTCACCGTTTTCCCGCTACCGGTCGGGCCGGTGACCAGAATCAACCCCTGAGGGCTGTTAAGCGCCCCGGCAAAACGGGCCTGCTGGTCTGCACTCATCCCCAGCAGTTCAAGCTCCAGTGCCTGCTGCACCTGGTGAAGCAGACGAAGCACGATTTTTTCTCCACCGCTACAGGGAAGGGTTGCGATACGAAAAGAGACGGGGACGCTTGCCAGCTCCACCGTAAACTGACCGTCCTGCGGCAAGCGTCGTACCGAGGGCGGCGGAAACCGGCGGTTGCGGGTAGAGAACACCGTCGATTCGCAAACGGATCTGGTAGCCGTGCTCCGTCGGTTCAATATGGATGTCAGAAGCCCGCTGGTTCACTGCCTGCTGCAACGTTGTACTGAGCACGTCAGCGGCTGAGTTTGGCGCTATTCCCGGCAGGTGTGATGATGAGAGGGACTGAAGCCGTTTTTCCATCCGTTCGGCCGTCCAGCACTCAATATCAATACGTTTCTGCGTGGCGAAGCGTAACGCTTCCATCAGCTCAGAGGCAGGATTACCCACCACCGCAATGCTGATCATCTCGGTGTCGCTTGCGAGTAGCAGTGCGTGATGGCGCTGACAGAGCGTCATAAGCTGTTCGGTGTTCATTGTCCACTCCTGTCAGTTGTTGTCGAAGCGGAAAACATCTTCACAGGCTTGTCTGAGCGCCGTGTCGGACGCAATGTTGCAGGCACGCGTCCAGCCCGTCATACCGTTACCGTCGCTCCAGATCGGTGTCATGAGCACTTCAAGTCCGTTAAGACTCTCCTGTCCTGTTAACGATACGACCCCCTTCGCCACGCTCATCGCTGAAACGTAACGCGTGGTTGTCGGGGAGGGGATGCCATTGGTTCCTGCGTCGCAGCGATCCACACCACCACGATCCAGGGCGCAAAGCTCAATAGCGGTGCGGTAGGGGATGAACGTTTGCAGCATATCGGTGAGCGCTGCTTTTCGCAGGTAGTTCTGATAAGCCGGGATGCCAATCGCGCTCAGGATGGCAATAATGCCAATGACCACCATTAGCTCAATCAGGGTAAATCCTTGTTGTCTGTTCATATCTGCTCCTTACGTTAAGTGGCGCTACTGTGGCAGTGTCGGCGCGCAGAAACGAGGGGCAAAAGCGCGAACGTGAAAGGGCTTTCAGGGAAATGATTCAGTGTTGCAGAGAAGGACAGCGTAATTGCGAGCGGTTTCGTATTTCCCCTCTCCGGGCGGAGAGGGGAAGATCAGTTATTTGAAGCGCATCGAGAGGTCCAGGGCACGTACGTGCTTGGTCAGGGCGCCAACGGAGATATAATCGACGCCGGTTTCAGCAAATTCGCGGAGGGTGTCGAACGTCACGTTGCCGGACACCTCAAGCTGCGCCTGGCCGTTTGTGCGTTTGACCGCTTCACGCATCTGCTCCGTGTCGAAGTTATCGAGCATGATGATGTCAGCCCCCGCTTTAATGGCCTCGTCCAGCTCATCCAGCGTTTCCACTTCCACTTCGACCGGCACATCCGGATGCAGCCAGAAGGCTTTTTCCACGGCCTGACGTACCGAGCCAGAGGCAATAATGTGGTTCTCTTTGATCAGGAAGGCATCGGATAGCCCCAGACGATGGTTGGCGCCACCGCCGCAGAGCACGGCGTATTTCAGCGCGGTGCGCAGGCCCGGCAGGGTTTTACGGGTATCCAGCAGCTGCGTGCGGGTGCCTGCCAGCAGGTCAACGTAGCGGCGTACTTCACTGGCAACGCCAGAGAGCGTTTGCACAAAATTGAGCGCGGTGCGTTCACCGGTCAGCAAGACGCGGGACGGGCCGTCCAGCTCGAACAGTGGCTGATTTGCCGTGACCGCATCACCGTCCTCAACGTGCCATGTTACCTGCACCTCGTCGCCCGCCAGCTGGGTAAAGACCTCCTCAACCCAGCGTTTGCCGCAGAAAACCCCCGCTTCGCGGGTGATGACTACCGCGTGCGACCGTGTCTCTTTTGACAACAATTGGGCGGTAATATCGTTATCGGCGCTGACGTCACCGCCGAGGTCTTCTCTCAGGGCATGGGCAACGCTTGCCGGGATATCACTATTAATACGTTCCAGAAGCGCGTCACGTCGGTGGTCGGGGTTATAGCGGCGAGGCGGCATGATAAAACTCCAAATTGGTAACGAATCATAATATTGAAACATGCTACTCTGAACCGAGTAACAGCACCATAGATAAGGAGTTCCAGCATGTTGTTAGAAAACGGATGGCTGGTGGACGCGCGACATGTACCGTCGCCGCACCACGATTGCCGCCCGGAGGATGAAAAGCCCACACTGCTGGTGGTTCACAACATAAGTCTCCCGCCAGGTGAGTTTGGCGGTCCGTGGATCGACGCGTTATTCACAGGAACGATAGATCCCGATGCTCATCCTTACTTTGCTGAGATTGCGCATTTGCGCGTATCGGCGCACTGCCTGATCCGCCGTGATGGCGAAGTGGTTCAGTATGTTCCTTTTGATAAGCGAGCCTGGCATGCCGGCGTGTCGATGTATCAGGGGCGCGAGCGGTGCAATGATTTCTCCATTGGAATTGAACTGGAAGGAACGGACACCACGCCTTACACCGATGCGCAATATCAGAAACTGGTTGCTGTGACGCAAACTTTAGTGGGGCTTTATCCCGCCATTGCAGACAATATTACGGGGCACAGCGACATCGCCCCCGAAAGAAAAACCGACCCCGGCCCGGCGTTTGACTGGTCCCGGTTTCACGCCATGCTTACCACGTCGTCAGATAAGGAGATAACATGACGTTGTTTACCATGCTGCTGGTTATGATCGCCGAACGCCTGTTTAAGCTCGGCGAGCACTGGCATCTGGATCATCGGCTGGAAGTGTTATTCCGCCGGATCAGGCATTTTTCCATGCTACGCACGCTGCTTATGACGGCAGGTGTGATGGTGATTACGTTCCTGTTGCTACGCTCACTTTACGGCCTCTTTTTCAACGTGCCGCTGCTGGTGGTATGGATACTGCTGGGCGTGTTGTGTATTGGCGCGGGCAAGGTGCGTTTGCACTATCACGCGTATCTGAAAGCTGCTTCCCGGGATGATGTCCACGCGCGCGGCGCGATGGCGAGCGAGCTGACGATGATCCACGGCGTACCGCCGGACTGCGATGAACGCGAATTTCTGCGCGAGCTACAAAACGCGCTGCTGTGGATTAACTTCCGTTACTACCTGGCGCCGCTGTTCTGGTTTGTGGTGGGCGGTCAATGGGGACCGGTACTGCTGATGGGCTATGCTTTTCTGCGCGCCTGGCAGACCTGGCTTGCCCGCTACCTTACGCCGCATGAACGTCTCCAGTCCGGCATTGATGCCATTCTGCACGTGCTCGACTGGCTTCCGGTGCGACTGGTCGGCGTGGTCTATGCCCTCATCGGTCACGGTGAAAAGGCGTTGCCAGCGTGGTTTGCCTCCCTTGCAGACCGCCATACCGCGCAGTATCAGGTCTTAACCCGACTGGCTCAATTCTCGCTGGCTCGCGAGCCGCACACGAACAAAGTCGAAACGCCTAAAGCTGCCGTCTCGATGGCGAAAAAAACGTCGTTTGTGGTGGTGGTGATTGTGGCGTTGCTGACGATTTACGGCACGCTGGTCTGACCCAGCGCGCCGAAGCCGTTACAGCGTATCCGCAGGCGGGATGCCGAAATCAGGCATCCCGTTGTCGTCCCAGCGGACGAGCTTCAGGCGAGTGTGGCGATTCGGATCGTAAAGCGGATCGCCTTCAATTTCAGTGTAGTTTCGCGCGTGGTAGACCAGCACATCGTCGCCTTCCGGCGTCTGCGTAAAGCTGTTATGGCCTGGTCCATACTGACGGTTTTCGTAGCTGGTGACGAACACCGGGCGCGGGGATTTATGCCAGTTAGCCGGGTTTTGCGGATCGGCATCTACGTCTATCCACAGTAATCCCATGCAGTAATTCTCGTCGGTGGCGCTGGCGGAATAGCTGATAAATAGCTTATCGCCATGGAACAGCACCGCCGGGCCTTCGTTGACCCAGAATCCGCGGCACTCCCAGTCATATTCCGGTTTACTGAGCATCACCGGCTCGCCTTTCAGCGTCCACGGATTTTCCATTTCACACAGGTAAAGATTGGAGTTACCGGAAATGTCCGGGGCTTTTTGCGCCCACAGATACCAGCGTTTGCCCTGATGCACAAAGGTAGTGGCATCCAGCGCGAAGGTGTCAAACGGGGTTTTGATTTGCCCTTTTTCCACCCATGTACCGGTGAGCGGATCGCGATCTGCGCATTCAATGGCGAACATGCGATGCTGGAACATCCCGAGTTCGTCGAGCGCCTGGGTATGTGTGGCGGCAAAGTAGATGTACCACTTGCCGTCGATATGATGCAGTTCCGGTGCCCAGATCAGCTGGCTCATCGGGCCAGTGTCGGGCTTGCGCCAGACAACTACCTCTTCGGCATTGTCTAAATCTTCCAGCGAGTCCGCGCGGCGGATCGCCAGCCGGTCATACTCCGGCACGGAGGCGATAAAGTAATATTGTCCTTCGTGACGCAGGATATACGGGTCGGCGCGTTGTTCAATAAACGGGTTTGGCCAGGTTTGCATTCGGCTTTCCTTATTTAGTCTCAGCGGCTTTAAATTCCTGATAGTCGCTCAGTTCACGATAGTTGGTGCGACGCTTCTCCAGATCGGACTGGATTTGCTTCATGGTCTCACGGTCCACTTTCAGCAGACGTACAACGCCCGCGGTAATTAAATATCCAATGCCAGGAATGACGGTAAAGAGCAGCACAATGCCGTTGATGGCATCCGCGCTCTGCGCTTTTGCGCCCGCGTCATAACCGTACCAGGAGAGCAGGAAGCCAACCATCGCCCCGGCAATCGCCAGACCCAGCTTCAGGAAGAAGATGTTGCCGGAAAAGCTTATCCCGGTGATACGTTTCCCGGTTTTCCATTCACCGTAGTCGTCCACGTCGGCCATCAGTGACCAGTGCAGAGGGGATGGGATCTGGTGCAGGATATTCAGCAGGACGTAAAGCACAACAATGGTTGTCGTCGCTTTCGGGTCGAAGAAGTAGAAGGCGCAGGAGAAAATCGCCAGCGCGATGTTGGTCCAGAAGAAGACCTTCAGCTTGCACCAGCGGTCGGTCAGCACTTTCGCCAGCATACTGCCGAACATCATGCCGACAACGCCCAGGCTGATAAACAGCGTGGCGAAATGGGTGCTTTGCCCCATTACCCAGGTGACGTAATACATGGTGGCCGCCATGCGGATAAAGCCCGGGCAGACGTTGCAGAGCGTCAGAAGCAGGATGCGCACCCACTGGTCATTCTTCCACACATCCTTCAGGTCGTTTTTCAGTTCGTCATGGGTTTGTACCGCCGGGCGAACGCGCTCGCGCACCGTGGCGAAGCAGAACAGGAACATGCAGGTACCAATCAGCGCCAGCACGGTCATCGCCATCTGGTAGCCTTTGGCTTTGTTATCCCCACCGAACCAGTCGGCCATTGGCAGGAGCGTAAGTGACAGCAGCAGCGTGGCGATACCGACCATAACAAAACGATAGGACTGGCAGGCAACGCGCTCTTTCGGGTCGTTGGTGATCACGCCACCGAGCGAGCAGTACGGAATGTTGATGGCGGTATAGGTCAGCGACAGCAGGAAGTAGGTGACAAATGCATAGATAACTTTGCTGTTATAGCTCCACTCTGGGGTGGTGAACATCAGGATGCTGAACAGCGCATAGGGGAAGGCAATCCACAGTAGCCATGGACGAAATCGGCCATATTTGCTGCGGGTACGGTCGGCAATCGCGCCCATGATTGGGTCCGTTACGGCGTCAATCACGCGAACGGACAGCAGCAGTACCCCAACCAGCGCAGGCGCCAGACCAAAAATATCCGTATAAAAATAGTTAACAAATAACATGATGGCGCCAAAGATAATGTTGCATCCGGCGTCACCCATGCCATAGCCGATCTTTTCTTTTACTGACAGTTTGTTGTTATCCATCGACAGATCTCCGGGTTTCGGTATGGAGAGAATTATTCGCTGGCAAACGGATATATGCGTTGCAATATAAGGGCGGTGATATGGAGGATTTTGCTGTTGGCGTGAATTTGTGAGGAAGGTAACAAGACGCTGTACCCGCAACCGCGGGTACAGCGAGAAAACACTTAGTGCGCTTTCACCGTTTTGGTATTTTTCTGTTTCACCATATAGCCCACGCCGAGGATCGCAATCCACACCGGGATGAGGTAGACGGAAATCGCCATGCCTGGCGTGATGAGCATGATGACCAGCACGGCCGCCATGAACAGCAGGCAAACCCAGTTCCCCAGCGGATAGAGCAGGGCAGGGAAGCGCGTGGTTACGCCCTGCTGCTGCTTGGCGCGGCGGAACTTGATGTGCGCGAGGCTAATCATCGCCCAGTTGATCACCAGCGCGGAAACCACCAACGCCATCAGCAGGCCGAAGGCCGATTCCGGTGCCAGGTAGTTAATCAGAACGCAAAGCGCCGTCACGACCGCCGACACGATAATGGTGTTAACCGGTACGCCACGTTTATCAACGGTAAGCAGCGCTTTCGGTGCGTTGCCCTGTTGCGCCAGGCCGAACAGCATACGGCTGTTGCAGTAAACGCAGCTGTTATAAACAGAGAGCGCGGCGGTCAGCACTACGACGTTAAGCGCGTTCGCCACGAAGGTGTCGCCCAGCTCGTGGAAGATCAGCACAAACGGGCTGGTATCCGCCGTGACGCGTGTCCATGGCAGCAGGGAGAGCAGGACCGCCAGGGAGCCCACGTAGAAGATCAGAATACGGTAGATAACCTGATTTGTGGCTTTCGGGATGCTCTGCTCCGGGTTGTCGGCTTCCGCGGCGGTGATGCCCACCAGCTCCAGACCGCCGAAGGAGAACATAATGATCGCCATCATCATTACCAGGCCGGTCATGCCGTGCGGCAGGAACCCGCCCTGTTCCCAGAGGTTGCGCACGGTTGCCTGCGGGCCACCGTTGCCGCTGAAGAGCAGCCAGCCGCCAAAAATGATCATCGCTACAACGGCAATTACTTTGATAATGGCGAACCAGAACTCCATTTCCCCAAACACTTTCACGTTGGTCAGGTTGATGGCGTTGATCAGCACGAAGAAGACTGCCGCAGACGCCCAGGTGGGGATCTCCGGGTACCAGAATTGAATGTATTTACCGACGGCGGTGAGTTCCGCCATAGCAACCAGCACGTAAAGAACCCAGTAGTTCCATCCAGAGGCGAAGCCCGCAAAGCTGCCCCAGTATTTATAGGCAAAGTGGCTAAAAGAGCCTGCAACCGGCTCCTCAACGACCATTTCCCCTAACTGGCGCATAATCAAAAACGCAATGAAACCTGCAATTGCGTAACCCAGAATAATGCCCGGACCGGCCGACTGGATAACGGACGCACTGCCCAGAAACAGGCCAGTACCAATAGCACCGCCCAGGGCGATGAGCTGAATATGGCGGTTTTTAAGGCCGCGCTTTAGCTGATCGCCATGCTGTTGAGCTTCCATTTGAAACCTCGTGTGTGGTTGTTATGTTCACGCTGTGCGTGTGTAATTATGAAAGTCCATATTCTGTATTTATTTCTTTACGGTTAACGATACCGAAAAAAGCGGAGATGGCTTCCGTTAGCGCCAGAATAGTGGTAAGTGCCAGCGAATGCACCTGCTTTATGAAGGGATGATGACGACTTGAATAAAAAGAAACCAATTGTAAATCGGTACGTTAACCCCTCATACCCCAACCTATAGAATAGAAATGCGTCATAAGTGGACGAATTTTCATATTTTGCCTTGTTGAATCGCTTCAGATTGCAAAATCCCTCGTTTAAATATGGTTAAAACTGCCCCTTTGGGAGTAACCATTTCATTTGTGCAAAGTTACATTCCTGAAACGTTAGTTCTGTAAGGTTGTTAAAATGTGCCGGGTTTCCTGATTTCAATCAAAACCAATATGGACAGAAGGTGAATACTTTGTTACTTTAGCGATACGAACATGAAATTGGTAAGACCAATTGACTCCGGGCAAAAAGGCGTAAGACAGGGAATATGGCCTACAGCAAAATTCGCCAACCAAAACTTTCCGATGTGATTGAGCAGCAGCTGGAGTTTTTGATTCTCGAAGGGACACTGCGCCCGGGCGAGAAACTCCCGCCAGAACGCGAGCTGGCAAAACAGTTCGACGTTTCACGCCCCTCTCTGCGTGAGGCGATTCAACGTCTCGAAGCAAAGGGCCTGTTGCTCCGTCGTCAGGGTGGCGGAACCTTTGTGCAAAACAGCCTGTGGCAGAGCTTCAGCGACCCGCTGGTAGAACTTCTCTCTGACCACCCAGAATCCCAGTTTGATCTGCTTGAGACCCGTCACGCGCTGGAAGGTATCGCGGCCTATTACGCCGCCCTTCGCAGCACTGATGAAGACCGCGTACGTATTCGCGAGCTGCATCAGGCCATTGAACGGGCACAGCAGTCCGGCGACTTAGACGCCGAATCCAGCGCCGTTGTCCAGTATCAAATTGCCGTCACCGAAGCAGCGCACAACGTGGTGCTCCTCCATCTGCTACGCTGCATGGAGCCCATGCTGGCCCAGAACGTTCGTCAGAATTTTGAATTGTTGTATGCCCGTCGGGAGATGCTCCCGCTGGTAAGCAACCATCGCACCCGAGTATTCGAGGCGATAATGGCCGGGGAACCGGAGCAGGCGCGTGAAGCGTCGCACCGCCATCTGGCTTTCATTGAGGAAATCTTGCTGGACCGCAGCCGTGAACAATCGCGTCGCGAGCGTTCATTGCGCCGCATACAGCAACGAAAGGATTAAGCGCCAGGTACTTTTAGAGCGCGGCAACTAAACGCAGAACCTGTCTTATTGTGTTCTTAACCGAGAGCACAATGGGACAGGTTCCAGACAAATCAACGTATTAGATAGATAAGGAATACCCCCATGTCAGAACGTCTCCAAAATGACGTGGATCCGATCGAAACTCGCGACTGGCTACAGGCGATCGAATCGGTCATCCGTGAAGAAGGTGTTGAGCGTGCTCAGTATCTGATTGATCAGCTGCTTTCAGAAGCGCGCAAAGGCGGCGTGAAAGTGGCTTCAGGTGCAGGGGCTAGCAACTACGTAAACACGATTGCCGTCGAAGACGAACCGGAATATCCGGGCAATCTGGATCTGGAACGCCGTATCCGTTCTGCTATCCGCTGGAACGCTATCATGACCGTTCTGCGCGCATCCAAGAAAGATCTGGAACTGGGTGGCCACATGGCGTCCTTCCAGTCCTCTGCGACCGTTTACGAAGTGTGCTTCAACCACTTCTTCCGTGCAGCCAACGAGAAAGACGGCGGCGATCTGGTGTACTTCCAGGGCCACATCTCTCCGGGCATCTATGCACGTGCCTTCCTGGAAGGTCGTCTGACTGAAGAGCAGATGAACAACTTCCGTCAGGAAGTTCACGGTAAGGGTCTGTCTTCTTATCCGCACCCTAAACTGATGCCTGAGTTCTGGCAGTTCCCGACCGTATCTATGGGTCTGGGTCCAATTGGTGCAATCTATCAGGCTAAATTCCTGAAGTACCTGGAACACCGTGGTCTGAAAGACACCTCTGAGCAGACCGTTTACGCCTTCCTGGGCGACGGTGAAATGGATGAGCCAGAATCTAAAGGCGCGATCACCATCGCGACCCGTGAGAAGCTGGACAACCTGTGCTTCATCATCAACTGTAACCTGCAACGTCTGGATGGTCCGGTAACCGGTAACGGCAAGATCATTAACGAACTGGAAGGCATCTTCGCGGGTGCAGGCTGGAACGTGATCAAAGTCATGTGGGGCGGTCGGTGGGATGAGCTGCTGCGTAAAGACACCAGCGGTAAACTGATCCAGCTGATGAACGAAACCGTTGACGGCGACTACCAGACCTTCAAATCCAAAGACGGTGCCTACGTTCGTGAGCACTTCTTCGGCAAATATCCTGAAACCGCAGCCCTGGTTGCAGACTGGACTGACGAGCAGATCTGGGCGCTGAACCGCGGTGGTCACGATCCGAAGAAAGTTTACGCTGCACTGAAAAAAGCGCAGGAAACCAAAGGTAAAGCGACTGTGATCCTGGCCCACACCATCAAAGGTTACGGCATGGGTGATACCGCAGAAGGTAAAAACATCGCTCACCAGGTTAAGAAAATGAACATGGACGGCGTGCGTTATATCCGCGACCGTTTCAACGTTCCAGTGACCGATGAGCAGGTAGAAAACCTGTCTTACATCACCTTCCCGGAAGGGTCTGAAGAGCACAAGTACCTGCACGAACGTCGTCAGGCGCTGAAAGGCTACCTGCCTGCTCGTCAGCCTAACTTCACCGAGAAGCTGGAACTGCCAGCCCTGGAAGACTTCTCTCAGCTGCTGGAAGAGCAGAACAAAGAGATCTCTACCACTATCGCTTTCGTTCGTGCCCTGAACGTGATGCTGAAGAACAAGTCAATCAAAGATCGTCTGGTTCCAATCATCGCCGACGAAGCGCGTACTTTCGGTATGGAAGGTCTGTTCCGTCAGATCGGTATCTACAGCCCGAACGGCCAGCAGTACACCCCGCAGGACCGTGAGCAGGTTGCATACTACAAAGAAGACGAGAAAGGTCAGATCCTGCAGGAAGGTATCAACGAGCTGGGCGCAGGCGCATCCTGGCTGGCTGCTGCGACCTCTTACAGCACCAACAACCTGCCGATGATCCCGTTCTACATCTACTACTCCATGTTCGGGTTCCAGCGTATCGGTGATCTGTGCTGGCAGGCAGGCGACCAGCAGGCTCGCGGCTTCCTGATCGGTGGTACTTCTGGTCGTACGACCCTGAACGGTGAAGGTCTGCAGCACGAAGATGGTCACAGCCACATTCAGTCTCTGACTATCCCTAACTGTATCTCTTACGACCCGTCTTACGCGTACGAAGTGGCAGTCATCATGCATGACGGTCTGCAGCGCATGTACGGTGAAGCGCAAGAGAACGTTTACTACTACATCACCACCCTGAACGAAAACTACCACATGCCGGCAATGCCAGCAGGTGCCGAGGAAGGTATCCGTAAAGGTATCTACAAACTCGAAACCATCGAAGGTAGCAAAGGTAAAGTTCAGCTGCTGGGCTCCGGTTCTATCCTGCGTCACGTTCGTGAAGCAGCGCAGATCCTGGCGAAAGACTACGGTGTGGGTTCCGATGTGTACTCTGTGACCTCCTTCACTGAACTGGCGCGTGATGGCCAGGATTGTGAGCGCTGGAACATGCTGCACCCAATGGAAACCCCACGCGTTCCGTACATCGCTCAGGTGATGAACGACGCGCCAGCGGTGGCGTCTACTGACTATATGAAACTGTTCGCTGAGCAGGTTCGTACTTACGTTCCAGCTGATGATTATCGCGTACTGGGTACTGACGGCTTCGGTCGTTCTGACAGCCGCGAAAACCTGCGTCACCACTTCGAAGTTGATGCTTCCTACGTGGTTGTAGCAGCACTGGGCGAACTGGCTAAACGTGGCGAAATCGATAAGAAAGTGGTTGCGGACGCAATCACCAAATTCAACATCGATGCAGATAAAGTTAACCCGCGTCTGGCGTAAGAGGTAAAAGAATAATGGCTATCGAAATCAATGTACCGGACATCGGGGCTGATGAAGTTGAAATCACCGAGATCCTGGTCAAAGTAGGCGACAAAGTTGAAGCTGAACAGTCGCTGATCACCGTAGAAGGCGACAAAGCCTCTATGGAAGTCCCGTCTCCTCAGGCTGGCATCGTTAAAGAGATCAAAGTCTCTGTTGGCGATAAAACCGAGACTGGCAAACTGATCATGATTTTCGATTCCGCCGACGGTGCAGCAGCTGCTGCACCTGCGCAGGAAGAGAAGAAAGAAGCCGCTCCTGCTGCTGCTCCAGCAGCGGCCGCGGCAGCGAAAGAAGTAAATGTGCCTGATATCGGCGGTGACGAAGTTGAAGTTACCGAAATCCTGGTGAAAGTGGGCGACACCGTTGCGGCTGAGCAGTCACTGATCACCGTAGAAGGCGACAAAGCCTCTATGGAAGTGCCAGCACCGTTCGCCGGTACCGTTAAAGAGATCAAGATCAACACCGGTGACAAAGTGTCTACCGGCTCGCTGATCATGGTCTTCGAAGTGGCGGGTGCAGCACCTGCCGCTGCGCCTGCTCAGGCTGCTGCTCCGGCTCCGGCCGCTGCACCAGCGGCTGCTGGCGGCGCGAAAGACGTTAACGTACCGGATATCGGCGGTGACGAAGTTGAAGTGACCGAAGTGATGGTGAAAGTGGGCGACAAAGTTGCCGCTGAACAGTCACTGATCACCGTTGAAGGCGACAAAGCTTCTATGGAAGTGCCTGCGCCGTTCGCCGGTACCGTTAAAGAGATCAAAATCAGCACCGGCGACAAAGTGTCTACCGGCTCTCTGATCATGGTCTTCGAAGTGGAAGGCGCAGCGCCTGCCGCCGCTCCGGCTGCCGCGGCTGCTCCGGCACCTGCTGCTGCACCGGCTCAGGCTGCTAAACCTGCTGCTGCCCCTGCTGCTAAAGCAGAAAAATCTGAGTTCGCTGAAAACGACGCTTACGTCCACGCGACTCCGCTGATTCGTCGCCTGGCGCGCGAATTCGGTGTGAACCTGGCGAAAGTGAAGGGCACCGGCCGTAAAGGTCGTATCCTGCGCGAAGACGTTCAGGCTTACGTGAAAGACGCGGTGAAACGCGCCGAAGCTGCACCTGCAGCAGCAGCTGGCGGCGGTATCCCGGGCATGCTGCCATGGCCGAAAGTGGACTTCAGCAAGTTCGGTGAAATCGAAGAAGTGGAGCTGGGCCGTATCCAGAAAATCTCTGGTGCTAACCTGAGCCGTAACTGGGTGATGATCCCGCACGTTACGCACTTCGACAAGACCGATATCACCGATCTGGAAGCGTTCCGTAAACAGCAGAACGCCGAAGCTGAGAAGCGTAAGCTGGACGTGAAGTTCACCCCAGTGGTCTTTATCATGAAGGCCGTTGCCGCTGCCCTTGAGCAGATGCCACGCTTCAACAGCTCCCTGTCCGAAGACGGCCAGAAGCTGACGCTGAAGAAATACATCAACATCGGTGTTGCGGTTGATACGCCAAATGGTCTGGTGGTTCCGGTCTTCAAAGACGTGAACAAGAAGAGCATTACCGAGCTGTCCCGTGAACTGACCACCATCTCCAAAAAAGCGCGTGATGGTAAGCTGACTGCCGGCGAAATGCAGGGCGGCTGCTTCACTATCTCCAGCATCGGCGGCCTGGGTACCACCCACTTCGCGCCGATTGTAAACGCGCCGGAAGTGGCTATCCTCGGTGTGTCCAAGTCCGCGATGGAGCCGGTGTGGAATGGCAAAGAGTTCGTGCCGCGTCTGATGATGCCAATCTCTCTCTCCTTCGACCACCGCGTAATCGACGGGGCTGATGGTGCGCGTTTCATCACCATCATCAACAACACCCTGAGCGACATTCGCCGCCTGGTGATGTAATCGAAAAGCCGGCCAGTCGGCCGGCTTTTTTCTGATAATCTCATGGGGTTTTTGAGGTTATTGGTGAAAGCGATAATTCGTGAGCCGTTTGTTGTTTCAAAATTGTTAACAATTTTGTAAAATACGGGCGGATAGAACGACCCGGTGGACGACGGGTATACATTAAGAGGTCATGATGAGCACAGAAATCAAAACTCAGGTCGTAGTACTTGGGGCAGGCCCGGCAGGTTACTCCGCAGCATTTCGCGCCGCGGATTTAGGTCTGGAAACCGTCATCGTAGAACGTTACAGCACCCTCGGCGGTGTTTGTCTGAACGTCGGCTGTATCCCTTCTAAAGCGCTGCTGCACGTAGCGAAAGTTATCGAAGAAGCCAAAGCGCTGGCTGAACACGGTATCGTCTTCGGCGAGCCGAAAACCGATATCGACAAAATTCGTACCTGGAAAGAGAAAGTTATCACTCAGCTGACCGGCGGTCTGGCGGGTATGGCCAAAGGCCGTAAAGTGAAAGTGGTAAACGGTCTGGGTAAATTCACCGGTGCGAACACCCTGGAAGTGGAAGGCGAAAACGGCAAAACCGTGATCAACTTCGACAACGCGATCATCGCGGCAGGCTCTCGCCCAATCGAACTGCCATTCATTCCACATGAAGATCCACGCGTGTGGGATTCCACCGATGCGCTGGAGCTGAAAACCGTTCCTAAGCGTCTGCTGGTTATGGGCGGCGGTATCATCGGTCTGGAAATGGGTACTGTGTACCATGCGCTGGGTTCAGAGATCGACGTGGTTGAAATGTTCGACCAGGTTATCCCGGCAGCCGACAAAGATATCGTTAAAGTCTTCACCAAACGCATCAGCAAGAAATTCAACCTGATGCTGGAAACCAAAGTGACTGCCGTTGAAGCGAAAGAAGACGGTATTTACGTTTCCATGGAAGGCAAAAAAGCCCCATCCGAACCACAGCGTTACGACGCCGTGCTGGTGGCTATCGGCCGTGTGCCGAACGGTAAAAATCTCGACGCGGGCAAAGCTGGCGTGGAAGTGGACGACCGTGGCTTCATCCGCGTTGACAAACAGCTGCGTACCAACGTGCCGCACATCTTTGCTATCGGCGATATCGTCGGTCAGCCAATGCTGGCGCACAAAGGTGTTCACGAAGGTCATGTTGCCGCTGAAGTTATCGCCGGCATGAAGCATTACTTCGATCCGAAAGTGATCCCATCTATCGCGTATACCGAGCCAGAAGTTGCATGGGTTGGTCTGACTGAGAAAGAAGCGAAAGAGAAAGGCATCAGCTACGAAACTGCCACCTTCCCGTGGGCTGCTTCTGGCCGTGCTATCGCGTCCGACTGCGCAGACGGTATGACCAAACTGATCTTCGACAAAGAGACTCACCGCGTCATCGGTGGTGCGATTGTCGGTACCAACGGCGGCGAGCTGCTGGGTGAAATCGGTCTGGCTATCGAAATGGGCTGCGACGCAGAAGACATCGCGCTGACCATCCACGCACACCCGACTCTGCATGAGTCCGTGGGCCTGGCGGCAGAAGTGTTTGAAGGTAGCATTACCGACCTGCCAAACGCGAAAGCGAAGAAGAAATAAGTTTCTTCTTGATTGCGAAACGCCTCCGAAGGAGGCGTTTTTTTTGGCAGTAATTCCAAATTGCTAACTATTAATGTTAATAAGACAATCAATCAATTATTTATATGCCATTCAGCAAGTGTATTTATAT